>JAKBCI010000109.1 GCA_021807965.1 Actinomycetes bacterium | reverse complement strand
GCGAGCCAACAACCCCGACGACGATGATCCCGATGATCGAGAACTGCGCGTGACCAGTCACTGCGGTCGTCGCGAGGGCGCCGGCGAAGCCGAAGGTCACCTCCGAGGGAATAGGGATAAGGGCTGATTCAGCGATGGCGAGCAGAAAGAGCGCCAAGTAGCCGTAGTGCTGGACGAACGAGGACATCGGACCATTCTCACCCAAATCGCAACGCCGAGCGCGCCGTTCCTAGCCAATTCTTACTGTTGGTGGATGCTGCACCAGTAGGTCGTGCGGCCCCCCACGGTGGCGCTACGCATGGCGCCGCCGTCGCGCGGGCAGAAACCCCCCGCCACGCGGCCCGCCATGTGGTCGCCAGTATGGGAGCCGCCACGGCGTCCGAGCGTGCGCATCGTCTGGTTAAAGGCTCGAAACAGCCGCGTTCGCTGCTCGGCGCTCAACTGTCCCGTCGGCGTACGCGGGTCGATGCCGGCGCGAAAGAGCATCTCGTCACCGAGCAGGTTGCCAACCCCCGCGATGACCGACTGATCGAGCAGTCGCGCCTTGATGGGCGGCCCCGCCCCGCGCGCGCGAAGCGCCGCGTCGAAGTCGGGCCGCGAAAGACACAGCGCGTCGACGCCGAGCTCGTCGAGATCGGGGTCGAGCTCCACGCGCGCGAGTCGACGCGGGTCGTGCACGACCAGCCGGCGCCCGTCGCGAAACTCGAGACCCGCGCGCACCCACTGCGCTCGATACGCGTGGGGACCGTAGAAGAGGCCTTCGAGCCCCGCCTCCCCGTCGAGAAGAAGCACGCCGGTCATGCCGAAGCGCATCCCCAGGGTGACCCCGTTGGTTGCCAGCACGAGCAGTTTGCCCCGGCGCCCCGTACCGGCAATCGTCAGCCCGCGCACCGCGCGGGCCCACGCGCTCGGCGTGACGAGCTTCTTGCCCGCGTAGGCGTCGCACCAGCCCCGCGCGACCGTAGCGCCGACGACCCGGTCGGCGAGACGTCGATACGACTCAATCTCGAGCACTTCGGGCACCGCGGCAGCGTAGCGGGGAGTCGGCGTACGGCCCTCACTACGATTGAGGAATGCCCGACAAGCCCCAGTGGCGTGAGCTCTTCAGTGAGGTCGTGACCTCGGGACTCTGCACGGGGTGCGCGGCGTGCGTGATCGCCTGTCCCCACGACGTGCTCGACTACGACGACCAGCTCGGGCGCTATCGGCCGTGGCACCTCGACGTTGACGGTGGGCGCGAGGACTGCACCCACGGCGTGAAGGGCTGTACCAGTTGCACGAGGGCGTGCCCTCGCTTTCGCACCTGGGAGCCCGAGATCGACGTGCACCGGGTCGGTCGCGAGCGCACCGAGGACGAGGTCTTCGGCGTCGGCGACGTCTTGCTCGCGCGAGCTCGCGACCCCGAGGTGGCGGGCGTTGGCCAAGACGGCGGCGTGGTCTCGGCGATGTTGCTCTACGCCCTCGAGCACGACCTCATCGACGCCGCGCTGGTCAGCGCCTTAGAGGGTGACGGCTCGACGTGGCGAGCGGTTCCGGCGGTCGCGCGCACGCGCGCCGACGTGCTCGCGACCGCCGGCTCGCGCTACACCTACAGCGCCAACCTGCTCGCCTATCGCGAGGCCGCTGACGCGGGCGCCGAGCGCATTGCGCTGGTCGGCATGGGCTGCATGGCCTCGGCACCCGGGGTCATGCAAGCTCGCAAGGCCGGCAAGATCGCCCGCCGTCTCAGCCTCACGATCGGTCTGCTCTGCTCCAAGACCTTCGACGACGCGATCTTTGACGATCTGTTCGAGCAACGCTACGGCATCGCCCGGTCCTCGATCGCAAAAATGAACATCAAGGGCGTCTTTCAGATCTGGACGACCGACGGCGGGTACCACGAGGTCCCGCTCAAAGAGGCCCACGAGTTCACGCGCGAGGGTTGCGTGCGCTGTCCCGACTTCGCGGCCGAGCACGCCGACATTTCGGCCGGGGGCATCGGCGCCTTCGAGGACTGGACACTGCTCATCGTTCGAACTGACCTCGGTCGAACGCTCATCCAGGCACTCCTGGACGCCGAGCGGATCGACACGCGCCCGGGCGACGACGACCCCGGCGCCGTTGCGCTCTTGCACAAGCTCGCCCAGGTCTCGCGTCGGCGCTGGCCCGAGAGCGCCGATCCAAAGCCACGGCGCATACCGGTGCGAGCCTCGTGAGTGAGCGAGCGACCACCCTCTTGCTCGTGCGCCACGGCCAGACCGCGACCACCGGATCGGTGCTGCCGGGACGAGCGGCGGGCCTGCACCTGTCCGATCGCGGACGCGATCAAGCCGAGCGCGTCGCCGAACGACTCGCGCAGCTCAAGACGGCCCCGAACGCGATCTACAGCTCGCCCCTCGAGCGCGCTCGCGAGACGGCGGCCCCGATTGCTCGAAGGCTCGCACTGCGCACGCGCATCGAGCGAGGACTGCTCGAGTGCGACTTCGGCGCCTGGACGGGCGCGTCGCTCGGGCGACTGCGCCGCACCCGCGAGTGGCGTCAGGTCCAGCACGCGCCGAGTACCTTCACCTTCCCCGACGGCGAGTCCTTCGCCACCATGCAGGCGCGAATCTGGGCAACGATCGAACGTCTCGTCGCACGCCATCGCGGCGAGACGGTGGTGCTCGTGAGCCACGCCGACCCGATCAAAGCCGCGGTCACGTTCGCCCAGGGCGTTCCCCTCGACCTCTTCCAGCGCACGGTGATCTCGACCTGTTCCGTGAGCGCCTTGGCTTTCCTCGGTCAGCCCGTCGTGCTCTGCGTGAACTCAACGGCGTCGCTCGCCGACTTGGTAACGTCGTGAACTTCCACTTCGAACAGCCCGATCGCGTCATGGTTGGCGCGCACGGAGAGGTGGGCCAGCGACGGTTCCTCTTGCAGGCGCGCCAGGGTCGTCGGCTCGTGGTCGTCAAGTGCGAAAAGCAGCAGCTCGCCGCACTGGCCGACTGGGTCGCCCAGGTTCTTGACACCATGGGCCGCCCGGGTCACCTTCGAGACGACTTTGACCTGGAGACCGAGTACGAGTCCGACTTCGATGCCGGTGACATCACGGTCGCCCTCGACGAGCAGACCGACACCATCGAGGTCACGATAGAAGCGCGCGAGGGCGACAACGTACTCGAGCTCACCCTCTCCAAGGAGTCGGCGGGCGGGTTGGCCATCGCCATCGCCCGGTTGGTCGAAGCCGGTCGGCCGCCGTGCCCGCTCTGTGGCGGACCGCTCGACCCGCGCGGCCACGACTGCCCGCGAACCAACGGCCACCGCGCGCCGATCACCTAGTCGTGGAGCGCACGTTCCAGCGCGACCTGCTCGAGAACGGCCTCATCTCGGTCGAGGGGCGCGTCGCCGGGTCATCGAACCAGGCGCTGCTCGTCACGGTTACCCTCGACGGTGTCGAGGGGCGCGCGTGCTACAAGGCCGAGGCCGGTGAACGCCCACTCTGGGACTTCCCCGACGGGCTGTGGCGTCGCGAGGTCGCCGCCTACGAGCTCGACCTGGCGCTCGAGACCGACCTTGTGCCAACGACCGTTGGTCGCCTCGACGGACCCTTCGGGCCAGGCTCGCTGCAGTGGTGGGTAGAAGACGCCCGCGACGAGCACTACTTCACGTTGCGCGACCGGGCCGAGTTCGACGACTGGTTCGCGGCCCTCGCCGCCTTTGACGTCATTGCCAACAACGCCGACCGCAAGGCTGGGCACGTCCTCTACGACGGCGACCGGTGCTGGGCGATCGACAACGGCCTCTGCTTTCACGAAGAGGACAAGCTGCGCACGGTGATCTGGGAGTACGCCGGCCTCGTCGTCGAGCCGTCGCTGCGCGAACGAATCGACCGGTTCGCTCGTAGCGACGGCCGCACGCTCGCCACGTGGCTACGACCCCACGAAGTCGCCCTCACGCTCGAGCGTGCTCGGAGCCTCGTGAAGTCAAGCGAGTACCCGGTGCCCGACGAGGACCGCGACTGGCCCCCCTACCCCTGGCCGCTCGTTTGAACCTACGACCCGCACGCGTTGCACCAGCCGTCATCCGCGTCGACGCGAGTACAGCGTCGAGAGCCACGTGACTCACCGTTTCGCACCACGCAACTGTTGGCCTCGGTGGCGTGACCAGCCACCACCCGATGTCAAGAATGTCGCAATGGCGCCATCGTCGACTCGTCCGACATAGTCGCCTGGTTGATGAATGCTCGTTGCAACATGGCCCCGAGCGTTCTCGCGCACGTCTCGCTGCAGTTCACTGGCAGTGGTGTTTGTCCAACGGCGCGGTCGCGCGCCGGTCGCTCGTCGCAGCCCCTATGCAGCGCAATCCGACGTGCGCGACGTGTCGATCAATTGGATCCCGCGTTACCGGGTGCGCTCACAACAGTCAACGTGTAGGACCAGACGCCTGATTCGTTCGCACTGTTGGAATCCGTTCCCGACACAGAATACGTGCCGACGGCGAGTGGCCCATCTGTGGTGTAGATCTCACCATCGCTCGTCACGTACAGGTTGGAGTTCGGCGACGTTACGACGTACGTGACGTCGCCGTTGTCCCCTGCCACCTTGAGCCGATCACTGAACTCCCCCGACTGGATCGGCGTCACGGTCCTACCAAACGGGTGACGCTGAATGAGCGCCTGGGGGACCGTGATATTGGCCGCGACCTGCGTCTCGCCCGCGTAACTCGTCGGTACGACGTTGTTGGCGGTGAAGGCGGAGAGCATGCCACCGATCACCACGGCAGCGACGACCGCCGACACCAGAATGGTCGCTGTTTTCGCTCGCATTAGTCTCCTCTCTTCGCGTTGACCTCGGCATCGACACGATTCGTGGCCACCGCTATCGGCTCGGCGTCCCGAGAATGGTTCGCCAGCGTAAACAGGTAGGTGGAAGTCGGGTCGCGGACGAAGTAGGCGCGCCCCGACTCCCCCTCGCAGTGGAAGATCATTCGTCCCTGGAATTCCGCGATTTTTACCAAGTCTTCAATGCGCGCGACTCGCACGCTCCCCAGTTCGATAGGTGACGACGGACGCTCCACCGCCACCATCAGCGGGCCGTAGCGCGCTTCGATTCGCGCCACGTCGGGCGCTCGCTTCGCCGCACGTACCAAAAGTCCGAGCACGAACGAAGCGAGCAGACAGGCGAGCAGGAGCCACAGTGCGAGCGCCCGCGACGCCGCCACGCTGGGGTGAAGACCGAAAATGGCGACGCTCGCCGACGTCGTGACCGGGACGCTGACGTCACCGGTGGTGACAGGTCGAAGGATCTTGGCCAACGGTACCGATGAACCCCCCGGACCGAGGTACACCACGGCCTCGTTGCTCTGCAGTGAAAACGCGAGTGGTGGTCCAAAGCGCAGATGCCTCAGTGGCGTGTTGCCGACGGTGCCCGAAGCCGCCACCGCCGGCTGTATCGTCAGTGTGTACGGACCAGCGGCGCTCTTCAGCTGCCCAGTTTGCGCCGCGACAGTATCGAGGTACTGTCGAATGACCGACAGGTTCACCGTGCCCACGAGACGAGCGGCCCCCGCCACGAGTGGCACGGCCGGGCCCATCGAAAGATCGTGAGTCCAACCGTCCGGACTCGAGATGAAGGCGGCGAGACGTGCTTGACCAGTGACGTGCAGCGGTTGCGACGATTCTAACTGATACGCGAAGCCAATCGTCATCGCCGGTGCGACGGTATAGAACACTGGCTGGCCCGTCGTCGCGGCACCACCCGCGTACACATCACCCGAGGCGGCGGCACGATAACTCCACTGGCCAACTTGCCGATAGGTCAGTCGAACTGAGGAGGTGGCAATGGTTGCTCGCGAGAAGGCAAATGCGCCGAGAACAATGGCCGCCAGCGCGAACACGGCGATGAGTGAAGCGGCGAGCTGTCCCGGCGCACCGAGCACGGCGAGCCGGACGCTTCCCCTTTCGTCGTGACGAGAAAAGCGGGGCGGACGCGTTGGCGATCCCGACATGTCATCGCCCCGACGGAGTTTGATCCGTTGGCGTCGGCGCTCACGTTGTGCGGGCACGCCGATGGTCCCAGCCATCGCAACGACAGTCACCACAACACCAGCCTTTCGATACCGGGGGTCATTGAACAGTTGCCCGAGCTTGGGCACGTGCAACCACAGT
>JAKBCI010000108.1 GCA_021807965.1 Actinomycetes bacterium | reverse complement strand
GCTGGCGCGACGGCGTCGAGCAGGGCCCATCCGGTCTCGCGGTGATCACGATGGTTCACGTAGACGCCGCCGAAAAAGGTCGCCGTTGGGTCGTGGCCGATAACGACGTCCGGTCGTAGTCGGCGTAGCAAACCGACAAGCTCACCTCGCAGTGTCGCGTCATTCTCTACCTCACCGTCGGGCCGCTCCAGCGTGATGACGGACTCAACGCCGAGCACCTTGGCCGCAAGGACCAACTCGGTTCGACGAACGTCGCGTAGCGCACCCGAGTCAGTCTGCGTGCCGTGCGAGCCTTTGGAACCGTCACAGACCACCACGACGTGCACCGTGCACCCTTCACTCGCCCACTGCGCCAACACGCCGCCGGCCGCCACGTCCGCGTCGTCCGGGTGGGCGTACACGGCCATAGCGGTGCGAGGCTGGAGACGAAGATTGCGCACGGCTAGCTACGGAGTTTAGGCGCCGTCGACTTCACGAGCATGCCGATCTCGCGCGCAAAGTCCTCGGTGCCCTCGAACCCCTTGTAGACCGACGCGAAGCGCACGTAGGCCACGTCGTCAATCGGTCGCAGTGCGTCCAACGCCGACCGGCCGACCTCCTCGCTCGAGACATCACGATTGAGGAGCCGCATCGACTCTTCCACGGTGGTCGCGATGGACTCCATCACCGACTCGTTGACCGGACGGTTCTTGCACGCCGCGCGGATCCCCGTAAGAATCTTCGCGCGAACGAACGGCTCTCGGTCACCGGAGCGCTTCACCACGAAGAAGCCCACCTCTTCGATGCGTTCAAAGGTCGTATAGCGCTGCCCACAGGCGGCGCACTCGCGTCGGCGTCGTATGGCCACGCCATCCTCGGCGAGACGCGAATCGACCACGCGATCGTCGTCCGCCGAACAGTAGGGGCACCGCATTACGCCACGATACACGTAAACACCTTTTGATTATGGTATAAGGACGTGCTCGCCGGGCACCACCACTGATGAGCGAAGCTCGCGAACGAGCAGTCGGCGTGCCAGGGGCGGATCCACCGGATTCGCAAGTCGTGCGATGGATCCAATCGTGTCACCCTCTTGTACGACGTAGACCATGCCCGACGCCACGCTCGTCCCCGTCGCGAGGTCCGTAGGCAATCCGGTCCCCGTGGTGCCACCAAGCGCGTGTCCCGGCCACGACAACACGCCACCACCAATAATGACACCACACACGATCAGTACCCGTCGCCGCCACCGCCGGCGCCGTTGACGGACCATGCGCCGCGCCGCGAGCGTTGTTCCCGTTCGCCACACGGTCGCTGGCGAGCGGACCAAGCGGAGCTGCCTTGGCGCACACGGAGCCACGTCTACGGCAACTTCGGCGAGTGCGGACATCTCGAACTCCTTGATAGACGAACACCTGTTCGTATTCTAGCGAACAGGTGTTCGTCTATCAAGTGGGGAGGTGTCCTTCCTGATGAACGGTTAGACCCGAGTCGAGAGCGTGGCTAGAGCCCGCCCCACGCGACCGAATTGCGCGTCACGTGGCGACGGCCGTCGTCGTTGCCGCAACACCGCCGCAACGTCGTTGATCGATCGCACCATGATGATGCCGTGCGAACGTACGAGTTGCGCGCATTCGCGCGCCAACGCTTCGTCAGGGTGATCTGCCGAATCAGTCACCTGACCGTCAGTGACCCAAATCAGTGGTTCACCCGCTCGCCGACGATGAATCGCCCACCGCAGGATCGGGCCGTCTACGCCATTCCCGACGTTGCCACTCGGCGGTTCGACCACGACGCCACCGCGCTGAGCGAGCACCCACGCGTTGGGTTGCGTACCGGTATCCCCCGGCCGGTGGCTATAGCCCACCACCACCGAATCCGGTGCCTGGCGCACGAGGGCTTCCAGTTGCTCGCGCTCGATGTCCATCGAACCCGACTGATCGATGACCACCACGCCGCCGTGACGCTGCGAGCGCGAGGCGAAAGCGCGTCGCTGATCATCGGTCAACAGGCGACTCGGGAATCGCATCACCGAACCACTTACCGACGGGCGAACACGGCGCACACCAGCGGAGCGCGGCCGGTGACGCAACGACGTAGGTTCGAAGTGCAATTCGGCGAAGTGTCCACTCGGTGGTCGACGACCACCGGGCAACAGGGCCCGACGAAAGCGACGCAGCTCCTCAGGGTCCCGAGGAATCCGAGCGTCTCGAACGGAGGTAACGAGACGAGCCAGGGGAATGCTGAACGCGTCGTAGCCGACGGGCCACCCGTCGGCGTTCACCGTCGTCGCTCCAAGCTCATCGGCCGTTGCGGACCGAACAATCGCGCGCGCGCGCGACGCTACGGCGCGTAGCGCTGGCGCCCAGCTGGGGTCGCCTCGGCGCACGCCGCGCACGAAGTCCCGCTCCGCGCCGGTGCCGATGACCGCCAGGAGGAAGCAGACCGCCTCGGACCAGTCGCCGCTCGTGGCCAGACGCTCGCCACCGAGGCGCTCGCTCCCGTCGCGTAACTGGTCGACCGCGAAACCAAGCCGTGCCAAAATTGTGTTGACGCGCATCTCCTCGGCACACTCGAGAGCCCGGTAGGACACGTCGGCAATGCTCGTTCCCCAGTCCCGACGATGTGGGCTGACGCGCACGTGCACCAGCTCGTGCGCCCGCACGACTCGTGCGCGCTCGTCGGTCTCCCACGGCACCCGCAGAATGCGACCGCTCAGGTCGCAGCTCGCGTCACCGCGCCACGTTGATCCGCGCTCGATGCGCCACGCCGACGGAATGAAACCGTCGGCCCGGCCGGTCACCAATTCCGGAAAGACGGGCGCTGGACTCACCGCAGCGCCGCCACGCTGAGCGCGTCGAGTATGGCGTTCGCCCGGTCGCCACCGAACACCAGTTCTGCCGCCCGTGGCGAACCGTACCGATCGCGAAGTCGATCAAACGCGTAGAAGCTGCGCAGCGATACGCGTCGAGACGCTTCGCCGAGTGATCCAGCTAGCGCCGGTGCCTGAAGGTCGTCGCTCAAGCGCGCCACGGCGTTCGGATGGGGCCGGTCGATGCGAACCGCCACCGCAAATCGATCCCGCAGTGCCGACGGTAGCTCGTCGAGTTCCTCCAAGTTCGTCGTCATGACGACGCTGAACTCGGGGCCGGGCGCCACCCACGCACCGGTTTCTGGGTTGCGCCACCTAGCCGACTCGGTCGTGTCGGTCACTGCCAGCAGGGTACTCAAGGCATCGCCCGACGCTCGATCGACCTCGTCGATCACTAGTCGGCCACCACGTTCACCGCGCGCAGTCCACGCGCGGATAGCCGGTCCCTCGCGCCATCGCCACGTCCCGTCACCCGACGGAATCCACGTGCCGGTAATCTCACCGGTGGTTAAGTCCTCGGTGCAGACCAGACGCTCGGCCACACCTCCGTGTTCGCCTAAGTGCAGCGCGGCGTACGTCTTACCAGTGCCCGGCGGACCGTACAAGACCAATCGGTCGATTCCCGCCGCCAGGACGTCCGCCACGTCACGCCAACACTGCCCTATATCCGTCAGTTGCTCGTCGAACATCGCACCACCTTTCTCGCCTCCCAACGGTCGCGCGACGAGTGGCCGTTATCGAGTGGCGCCGTTCGAGATTTTCTCCAGTACTGGTAGTGCGCGAATCAGGTCGCGCCGTTCGCCGGGCGTGAGCGTCTCCAGCTGCGCGTCGAGCCCGAGCGTACGCTCGTGACGCAGCGTCCGCAGCGTTTTGACACCGTCGCTCGTCACGGCGATCAGTGAGGCCCGTCGATCGAGGGGGTCACAGCTGCGTGACACGAGCCCCAACTCCTCGAGTGTCGCTACCACCCGCGTAGCCGCCGGTGCCCCGAGCGACTCCAGACTCGCCAGGGCGCTGATGCGAAGCGGTCCACGTTCGTCCACGGTCACCAGTGCGGAAACCTGCGACGGTGAGAGCCCGGCGGCCGCGTGCTGGCGGATCGTCCGCATCAGTCGACTGACGATCAAGTTCAATCGGGCGGCGTCAGTCGCGCTGACGTTGACGTCCACGCTCATCGGACCACGTCACTCTCGAGGGCAACCTCGCCGGGGACAGCGCCCCCGGCCAACGAGATATCGTCGACGTGCTCCTGCATCGACAACTCTCGGTTGACGTAGCGCTCGCCGCGCAACGACGAGAACACCGCACCAATGACCGCCATCGAAATAGCCAATGAGAAGACAATCACCAGTCCGTGGTGAAACGGCGTCAAGATCAAACTGGGGAAGAAGTGCTTCCCCGTCAACGCAGTCCACTGCGCCTGGGAGACGTGCGCGGCGCTTTGGCTGCCGAGCAAGCTCTTAAGCGGATTCAAACCCAAGAACGAGGAGAAGAGGCTGCCCACCGCGGGGAGGTTCGCAACAGCGCGGGCCTGCGAGGCGGCAACGCCGTGCGTTGTCAATCCTCGGTACAAGCTCCCCGGAAGCGTATTGGTGAGCCCCACGATCATAAGTGAGAAGAACACGCCGATAGACACCACCATGCCCGAGTTCATGAACGCCGCTTGAATCCCGGCGGCGCCGCCCCGTTCGTTCGCCGCCACGCTGTTCATGATGGCCGTCGAGTTGGGCGCCGAGAACATGCCACCTCCCAATCCATTGAGAGCCACCAGGAGCGCGAACTGCCAGTACGCGAAGTCAGTCGAAAGAATGAGCAATCCGACGAAACTCAGCCCAAACACCAATAGACCAGTCGTAGAAAGGATTCGCGCACCGTGACGGTCCGACAGGTAACCCGAGATTGGTCCCGCGACCAGAAAACCGATCGTGAGCGGCAGCAGGTAGATGCCCGCCCATAACGGAGTGGCCGCGTAGCTGTAGCCGTGCAGCGGGAGCCAGATACCCTGCAGCCAGATGATCAGCATGAACTGGAGCCCGCCGCGAGCGATCGCCGCGAGAAGGCCAGCAACGCTCCCGGTAAAGAACGCCCGAATACGGAAGAGCTTGAGATTGAACATTGGTGACGCCACGCGGGACTCTATGACCAAGAAGGCCGCGAGAAACACGACGCTGATCGCGAACGCGCTCAGCACCGTCGGCGAGGTCCAGCCCATCGAGTCAGCCCCGTACGGCTGGATGCCGTACACGATGGCCACCAGCAGTGACGTGAGGCCGATGGCGAACGTACCGTTACCCCACCAGTCAATTTTCGCGTTCACCCGAACGCCATTGTCACGAAGGCTCACGTAGCCCCAGACCGTGCCGATGAGGCCAACCGGCACCGAGACCCAGAACACGAGGCGCCAGTCGCCAATGGATAACAGTCCTCCCAAAATCAGACCGACGAACGAACCGCCGATAGCGGCCACTTGATTGATGCCCATCGCGAATCCGCGCTGTTCCGGTGGAAACGCGTCGACGATGATCGCGCTCGAATTCGCGAAGAGCATCGCACCGCCCACTCCTTGAACCAGTCGCCACAACACCAACCACAACGCACCGGATCCGTTATGGAATGGATCCAGTGCTAGCAGTGCCGACGCTCCCGAGAACACGGCGAAACCAAGGTTGTATATCCGCACGCGTCCTTTGATGTCGCCCAATCGACCGAGGCTGATCACGAGAACCGCCGTAACGAGGAGGTAACCCTGGAGGAGCCACAAGAGGTAACCAACGTTGCCCGGTGACAAGGGATTGATCCCGACGCCTCGAAAGATCGCCGGCAGCGAGATCAAAATAATCGAACCATTGATCGTGGCCATGAAGATGCCAAGCGTCGTGTTCGTCAAGGCGATCCACTTGTACCGGTCGTGGTGAGCGTGCTTCAAGGCGTTCATCGGTTGACGTCGACCTCCACTAGTTAGTTGTAATCAAGTAAGTATACTGTTCGCCCCCCGCCGACGATCTCGAAACGGCCGTTGGGTCAAGCCGTGCGTCCTGTGGAGCGGCTTCGGCGCTCGACCGCAGCCGCGCGGTAGTGTTCGCGTGTCCGCATCGATGTCACGGTAACCAAAAGGGGGGAACGTGGCTGAAGTCGTGCTCTTCCATCACGTCTTGGGACTAACCGAGGGCGTGCAATCGTTCGCCCAGACGCTCCGAGACAACGGTCACGCTGTTCACACACCGGATCTCTTTGAAGGACGGCGACCCGGCACCATTGAAGAGGGCGTGCAACTCGTGCGCGACGTCGGTGACGATCGCCTTGTCGAGATGGCACAAGATC
>JAKBCI010000107.1 GCA_021807965.1 Actinomycetes bacterium | reverse complement strand
AACGGTGTGGAACTGGCCAGGGCGATCGGACCGCGTTGCGCCGCCATGTCGATCGCCCGCAGTGCTCCCTCGAGGAGCCGCCCGTCAGATTCGACGAGATCACCCACGCGTTCGAGCAGTTGGGAAACGATCGCTTCCTGACTCGGTCCAGTCCACGGGTATCGGTCGTACCAGTACGCCACCACCTCGCGTACGAACATACCCTTGGTGAGACGATCCTCGGTCTGCGTGATGGGCACGCCCAGGTGCCCGAAGATCTCGACTTCCGCGCGATGCCACAGCACCTCCGAGTCGATCAGCAGTCCGTCCATGTCGAAGAGCGTTGCTCGAGAAGTCACTCCGACAGCCTGGCACAGCCGTAACGTGATGCCGTGCTCACCATTCGTGACTTGGAGCCAGCCGACGTGGCAGACGTTGTTGACGCCGTCAATCGTGATCAGCGGATCGCGCACCGACGTAATCGATTCGTCGACGGTACGCTCGACCGACGCGAGCTGAGTGAGGCACTGTTGAGTCGTCGCGCGCGCACCTGGATCGGACGCGACGGCGGTCGACTCGCGGGCCACCTCACGGCAACCATCTTGCCGTCGGCGACCACCGGGTCCAGCGCGTGGATCAGCCCCGACGCGGTCTCCTTCGATCGGCCAACGACGCTCGCGAGCCTCTACGCCAGGGCGGGCGCGCAGTGGATCGCCGACGGGGTGTTCGAGCACGTCGCCTGGGTCTACGACCGACCCGACGTGCGCGAGCCGTGGCTCGACATGAACTTCGCCGTGGTCTTTCGTCGAGGCTCGCTCTCGCTCGACACGCCACGGTCCGCGCGGCTGCGCTCGGGATACGAGTGTCGCCGGGGCTCGTACGCCGACTTAGATCTCGCGATGGAACTCACGGCGATTATCGACGAGTCCGACGCCGACGGTCCGAGTTTCGCGGCTGACGCCCCCCTCGAACGAGCTGATCTCGCCGAAACGCTCGCCGATCCGGACACGACCTACACGATCGTCGAACATTACGGTGAACCGATTGCCCAGTGCATCGCGTTTCCGCTCCTGCCCGTGCGTGGCGCCTACCCGCACACGCTGCACCTGAGCGCGGTTGCCGTGCGACCCGAGCATCGCGGTCGCGGGGTCGCGACCGCGATGCTCAACGAGATACTGTCCGACGCCCGTAGGCACGGCTACGACTACGCCGACGTCACCTGGCGCACGGCCAACATCGCTACCGCCGCCTTTTGGACCGCGTACGGACTGACGCCCACCTACGTGCGACTTCGCCGACTCGTCGATCGTCGCTAGGCGAGAGCGGCTTCGATCGCCGCGACCAGTACCGGATCCTCCGGCGTCACCGTCGGGGCGAATCGCTGCACCGAACCATCGGGGGACACGAGAAACTTCTCGAAGTTCCAACGAATGTCGCCGCTATGGCCGTCGGCGTCGGCGACCTCAGCCAACTCGGCGTAGATCGGATGACGATCCGGTCCGTTCACATCGATCTTCTCGAACATCGGGAACGTGACGCCGTACGTGGTCGAACAAAACGCCTGGATCTCTTCCGGCGAACCGGGCTCTTGGTCCATGAACTGATTACAGGGAAAGCCCACCACGCTGAAACCTCGATCGGCGTAACGGCGCTGTAGAGCCTCAAGCCCCTCGTACTGTGGCGTGAGCCCGCACTTCGATGCGACGTTGACGATGAGTATGGTCTGGTCGCGGTGGAGCGCCAGCGATGCTGGCTCGCCGGCGAGGGTCCGAACGGGTTTGTCGTGAATGGTCATAGTGCGACCATACCGGTAGCCGTACGGGGGTAAAACGCCCTGGGTAGGCTGCTCTTATGATCGCCGTCGTCGTCGATGATGGGCGTCTTCGGTTAGTGGAGCGTCCGACCCCGGTACCTAGACCTGACGACGTTGTGGTCGAGGTGGCGTCGGCCGGCGTCAACGCTGCCGACCTGCTGCAGCGCAGTGGACACTATCCCGCGCCGTCGGGATCGCCGGCTGACGTACCAGGGCTCGAACTCGCTGGGGTCGTCACAAGCATCGGCGAGCGCCTCGACCCAGGCCTGGTTGGGCGCCGCGTCTGCGCCATCGTCGGAGGTGGCGCGCAGGCGAGTCACTGCGTTGTGCCGGCGGAACACCTCATCGCGGTTCCCGACGACGTCGACCTGGTCGCGGCTGGGGGCTTCGCCGAGGCCTTTCTTACCGCCCACGACGCGCTGGTCAGTCAGGCGGCCCTGGTGGCGAAGGACCGCGTGCTTATCTCGGGCGCGGCGGGCGGCGTTGGAACGGCCGCAGTCCAAATTGCGGCGCAACGAGGCGCCCACGTCGTCGCCGTGACGCGTTCCTCGACGTTCCACGAGGAGCTTCGCCGCCTCGGCGCGGCCGAGACCGTCACGCTCGACGAGGTCGCGTCGATTGAACCCGTTGACGTCGTGCTGGAGCTGGTTGGCGCGTCGCACCTCTCGCTCGCTCAGCGGGTGCTCGCTCCGCGGGCGCGGGTGGTCGTCATCGGCGTCGGTGGTGGAAGTCACGTCGACCTCGATCTCCTCGCCGTCATGAGCCGACGCGCAACGCTCACCGGCTCTACGCTACGGTCACGCACGCGCGCCGAGAAGGCGGCGGTCAGCGAGCGCGCTCGACACGACCTGTACGACGACTGGTCGAGCGGCGCCCTGCGGGTCGTTCTCGCGGCGGCGTTCCCGCTCGCCGCCGTCGCCGACGCGTACGACTACTTCGCCCAACCCGGTAAGTTCGGCAAGATCGTCCTACAACCCGTCTCGTGACTGATCCGCCTCCGCCGCTCGTTGCGCGCCCCGCTCGTGAGCGCTGCGACCCGGATCGACCTGACTACGACCTCATCATCGCCGCTCACGAGAAGGCCGTCGCGAGCGGCGAGGCGACCTATCGAGATCCCACAACTGGCTTCAGCGTGCTCACGTACGCGACGCTCCTCAGTCGAGGCGCCTGTTGCTCAAAGGGATGCCGACACTGTCCCTACGTGGCCTGACGCGCAAGTTTTCACCCGGTACCGCGACACCCACCGCCGCTGCCCCGCGTCCCCGCGACGGCAGTGATCGCGCGACGCCGCCCGCGACCACCGTCGAGCGGTGGCGACTCTCGGCCCTGGTCGTGGCGGCGAGGCGCGACTCTACAGCAGCGAGCGCAGCGGCGTGTACGCCAAACCGTGCGCTTCGGCGACCGGGCCGTACGTAACGGCGCCGTTCACCACGTTGACGCCTTCGGCCAGCGCGTCGTCGGCGAGTACGGCCTCGCGCCAGCCGCGGCGTGCTAGCTCCATCGCGTACGGGAGCGTCGCGTTCGCTAACGCGGCTGTCGAAGTGTTCGGCACGGCTCCCGGCATGTTCGCGACGCAGTAGAAGATCGATCCGTTCACCTCGAACACCGGATCGGAGTGGGTCGTCGGATGCGTCGCCTCGAAACAGCCCCCCTGGTCGACCGAGATATCAACGAGCACCGAGCCGGGACGCATACGGGCGACCAACTCGTTGCTCACCAACTTGGGGGCCTTGGCCCCCACGACCAGCACCGCTCCAATCACGATGTCGGCCCCGATGCACGCCTCCTCCAAACTCAAGGTCGACGACGCGATCGTCTCGAGGCGGCCGTCGAAGTGATGGTCGATCTGACGCAGTCGGTCGAGGTTCTTGTCGAGAATCTTCACCTGCGCGTGGAGTCCGACGGCGAGGGTTGCCGCGGCCAAGCCCGCGACGCCGCCGCCGATCACGACCACGTTGGTAGGCGCGACACCGGGCACCCCGCTGATCAGGGATCCGTGACCACCGCCGGGCCGCATGAGATGATGCGCCCCCATCAGGGGCGCCATGCGACCGGCCACTTCGCTCATGGGCGTCAACAGCGGCAGGGAGTTGTCGCGTAGTCGCACCGTTTCGTAGGCGATCGAAATATTATCGGCGGCCGTGAGCGCGTCCGTGCACTCGCGCGACGCCGCGAGGTGCAGGTACGTGAACAGGACCTGGTTCTTGTGCGCGGCGAGTCGCGGGTATTCGACAGCGATGGGTTCTTTGACCTTCATGATCATGTCGCTTTCGGCCCACACGTCGTCGACGTCGTCGACGATCATCGCCCCGTTGGCGGCGTACGCGTCATCGCTGATCGACGAGCCGACGCCCGCCCCTCGCTCGACCAGCACGCGATGACCAGCGCCGGTCAGTTCGCGAACCCCCGCGGGCGTCAGCGATACGCGGTTCTCATCGGTCTTTATTTCCTTCGGGACACCAATTTTCATATTCGTCATCCTATTTTGTTGGCAGTGACGCGCCCGGGGGCGACTAGACCTTCTTCTTGGCGAGCACGATGCTCATGATCGCGAACGCGATACCGACGGAAAAGATCGCGGTGCCAAAAACGAAGACCTGCGGCGGAATCCCGACTCGGGTCACGCCGTAGACCCAAACGGGAAACGGAGCGCTAGAGCCACTCAAGAAGTTTGACGTGACGAAGTCATCGATCGACAGCGCGAAGGCCATTAACGCGCCGGCCAGCACGCCGGGCATGATGAGTGGCAAGGTGACCCGCGAAAAGGTGACCCGCGGCGTCGCCCCGAGGTCGTAGGCGGCTTCTTCGAGCGAACGATCGAATCCCGACAGTCGAGCCCGTACCGTGACGGTGACGTACGCGATGGAGAACATCACGTGCGCGAGCACCAGCGTCAAGAACCCGCGTCCGATGTTGAAGCTCACGAACAGTCCGAGCAGCGACGCGCCCATCACGATCTCGGGGGCCGCGATGTTCAAGAAGATGACCTGCTCGAAGATCATCTTGCCGTGGAAGCGAGGCGGGCGGTAGCGCACCAGCGCGATGGCGAGCATCGTACCGAGTACCGTCGAGATCGCCGTACTGACGAGGGCCAAGCGAATAGAGAGCCAAAACGCCGGCGTCAGCCCCGGTACGTTGCTCCACTGGCGATACCACTGGGTCGTGAAGCCGATCCAGGAGAAACTCACCTGAGGAATGCCGTTGTACACCTTGTTGAAGCTGTAGAAGATCATCACGATGATCGGGAACACCAAGTAGGCGATCACCAGCCACGAGTACGTCGGTAGCACGAAGCGACCCCAGCGCCGCTTGCGCCGCGGCGCAACGAGCGTGGGCTCGCTGCCCTTGGTCTGCTCGAGCACACTCATAGGTACTGCTCGATCGTGCGCGAGCCCAGCAGCCGAGCGTACAGATAGATCCCAAGCAGGGCGATAACTAGCAATACCGCCGACAGCGACGCGCCACCGGCGATGTCGAAGTTGACGAGGAACTGATTCTGGATCACGGTGCCAATCATCGTGCTCGATGTCCCACCCAGAATCTGCTGATTCACGTAGTCACCGAACATCGGAATGAAGGTGAGCAAGAAGGCCGCGAAGATGCCCGGCACCGTCAACGGCATGATCACCTTCATGAAGCCCGCCCGACGGGTGGCGTAGAGGTCGTGCGCCGCCTCCAGCACCCGCCGGTCGATTCGCTCGAGCGCGACGTAGAGGGGCAGCGCCGTAAATGGCAGGTAATTGTACGCGAGCCCGGCGATCACGGCGTAGCTCGTACCCAGAACGTGAAAGCCCGATGGCAGCAGGTGGATGTGCTTCAGAGCCCCGAGCACTACGCCGTTGTCGGCGAGGATGAACTCCCACACCAGCGTGCGGATGACGAACGACACGAAGAACGGCACCAGCAACATCAACAAGAAGAAGTTCTTGCGACGTCCCCCGTAGAACGCGATCCAGTACGCGATCGGGAACGAGATCACGAGGTCGAGGAGGGTCGCTGCGCCAGCGTAGTAGAGGCTGGTGATGAACTCCTGGTGATAGAGGCTCACTTCGCTCGGGATCTCGCCCCAGTGCCACGTCATCACGCAGGCGCCCGTCGACGGACTGCAAGTCTTCAATGACAGCGACAGCATGAACGCGAGCGGAATCACGAATAGCAGCAGCAACCACAGACCCGCCGGCAGACTCAGGAGATACGGCGCGAGCGCCCGGCCGACGCCGCGCCGTCTCCCGCGCGGAACTACGCCCCCTGGATGATCGGGAGGAACAGTCCGTTCCACGTATTGATCTCCTCTTGGTTCTTGAAGGGGTAGTAGTTCTTGGATAGTTTCACGCGCTCGGGTGTCGGGAACACCGACGGCGAATCCGCCGTCACCGACGTCGCGAGACCGATCGACGGTTTCATGGCCTTCAGCGCCGCTGCGTCCCAC
>JAKBCI010000106.1 GCA_021807965.1 Actinomycetes bacterium | reverse complement strand
CGAAGTGGCAGCGGACATCGTGGTCGCGCGAGACGGCGACCAGCGCCGGCGCCGCGGCGCGGCAGTGGTCGGTCGCGTGCGCGCAGCGGTCGGCGAACCGACAGCCCGCGATCGGGTGGGCGAGGTCCGGCGGGTGGCCCGACAGCCCGGGGGCTAGTACGCGCGGACCGTGCAGGTCCGGGTGCGCGTCGAGTAGCGCTCGAGTGTAGGGATGAATCGTCCCGAGCGCCGCGTCGCGCCGGCCGAGGACGTCAGCCGTCGTGCCGGTCTCCACAATCACGCCGGCGTACATGACGACGATTCGATCACAGACCCGCATGATGGCCGCGAGATCGTGCGAGATCATGATGAGGCCCTGGCCGCGACGGCGGCGAAGGTCGCGCAGGAGCTGGAGGATCTGATCCTGGCTGATCGCGTCGAGGGCGGTCGTGGGCTCGTCGGCGATGACCAGGGCCGGCTGGCAGGCGAGCGCCATCGCGATCATCGCTCGCTGGCGCATGCCACCGGAGAACTCGTGCGGGTAGCTCGCGGCTCGCGACGACGCGATGCCGACCAGACCGAGCAGCTCGGCGACCCGCGCGCGCGCCGTGGCCGTCGAGGTCTCGGGCTCGTGGATCCGAATGGCCTCGATGATCTGCTGGTCGATGCGTTGCACGGGGTTCAGCGCGTTCATCGCCCCCTGAAAGATGAACGAGACGGTTGTCCAGCGCAGTCGGTTCAGCTCGCGCTCGCTCAGGTCGGCGATCGACGTCCCGTCGAGGAGGATCGAACCACCGGCGACGGTCGCGTTGGGCGGCAGCAGCAGCGGTATGGCGAGACCCAGCGTGGACTTGCCGCACCCGGACTCGCCGACCACGCCAACGGCGTCGCCCCGGTCCACGACGAGGCTGACGTCGTCGACGGCGCGCAAGGTCCCCGACTCGGTCCGGTAGTCGATGCGCAGATCGCGAATCTCGAGCAGGCTCATCGCTGGCTCCGGCGCAGCGGGTTCAGCACGCGATCGAGGCTGTGGCCGATGAGTGAGAAGGCGAGCACCATGACCACGATCCCCGCGCCAGGGGTGAGTATGTACCACCACGCCCCCGTGCTCATCGCCCCCGCGTTGAACGCGTTGTGGAGCATCGTGCCCCACGAGACCTGCACGGGGTCCCCGAGCCCGAGAAAGGCCAGCGCCGCCTGAGCGAGGATCGCGCCCGAGAGCACGAGGACCAGGTTCGCGAAGATGAGGGGCGCCACGTTCGGCAGGATGTGGCGCGCCATGATGCGAGCGTTGCTCGCCCCGAGGGACCGCACCCGCAGCACGAGCGCTCGCTCGCGCAGCGACAGGACCTGCGAGCGGATGATCCGCGCGGTCTGGGGCCAGCTCGTCAGTCCAATGACGAGGCTCGTGATGACGATGCTCTGCCCGAAGAGCGCGGCCAAGACGATGATCAGGGGCAGCGTGGGCAGCACCAAGAAGAAGTCAGTGATCCGCATCAGCACGGCGTCGCGCCACCCGGCGTAGTAGCCCGATACCAGACCGAGTCCGGCGCCGAGCACGATCGCGATCACGGTGGCGAAGACGCCGACGTAGAGCGAGATCCGTCCACCGAGCAGGAACTGGCGAAAAACGTCCTGGCCCAGCTCGGTGGTGCCGAACCAGTGGGCGGCCGACGGCGGCTGCAGGATCGAAGCCGACGACGTGCCAAAGGACTGGGACTGGAACGGAAAGATCACCGGTCCGACCAGCACCACGAACAGCACGGCGACCATCATGATGACTCCGCTGCGGCCCATGCGATCGCGCCACAGCTCGCGCCAGACACTCTGTCGCCGGGCGACGTCGTCGTCGAGCACGCTCACGTTCGCCTCACCCGCGGATCCAGGAGCCGGTAGAGCACGTCACTCGCGAAGTTGGTGACGATCACCGCGATGGCGAAGATCAAGAAGCTCGCCTCGAGGACTGGGTAGTCGCGCTGCTCGACGGCGTTGTAGATCAACAGACCCATCCCCGGCCACGAGAAGACGGTCTCGACCTGGATGGCGCCCCCGAGCACCATACCCACGTACAGCGCCGTCGCGGTGACGATGGGCAACAGCGCGTTGCGCAGCGCGTGACGCCAGACGATGGCCCGACGCGAGACACCCTTGGCTCGCGCAGTCAGCACGTAGTCCTCGACCAACGTGTCCACGAGCGAGTTGCGCGTAATGAGCGAGAACTCCGCGGCGTTCACGAGCACGAGGGTCGTGGCGGGCAGGACGAGGTGGCGCGCGATGTCGAGCACGTGCGCGAATCCACCCGACGCGAGACCCGACGACTCGATCCCCGAGATGGGCAGCACGTGGACCCACACGCCGCAGACGAAGATCAGGATCATGCCGGTGAAGAAGTCCGGCATGCTCCACAGGCTCAGGCTCGTCACCGACACGGTGGCGTCGGTGAGCGAGTTCGCCCGCGACGCGGCCACGACACCGAGCCAGACTCCGACGACCACGGTGATCAGCGTCGCGGTCCCCACCAGCAGCAGCGTGTTGCCGATCGCCGAGCCGAGAACGGTGGTCACCGGCTCGCGGTAGACGTAGGAGAAGCCGAGGTTGCCATGCAGCGTGTTGTTGAGGTAGATCACGTACTGGTCGAGCAGCGAGTGATTCAGCCCGAACAGCGCGACGAGCTGGCGCCGCGCCGCGGCGTCGTAGTGGCCCGATCGCGCGAGCAGCTGGACCGGACTGCCCGGCAGGACGTGGAAGAGCAGGAAGTTGAACGAGACGGTGGCGTACAGCGTGGCGACCAGCGACGCGACCTTGCGAACCCAGTAGTCAGCCCTCACGCGACGCCCCGAGCTCGAGTACCGCCACGGGCTACTTGGGCGTCACGGTCAGGTAGTTGTCCCGCGTGAAGTTGTAGACCATGCCCCCTCGCGTCGGGCGCCAGCCCCGCCAGGTATCGGTGCGGTAGGCCTGGAGCTTGCTCTGATACCACATGATGCAGTACGCCGCGTCATCGTAGAAGATCTTCTGCAGCTCGTGCACGAGCGTGCGGCGACGGGCCACGTTCATCTGCACCGCCTGCTGCGCGTAGATCCGGTCGTACGTCGGATTCGAGTAGAAGACGTCGTTGTTCCCGCCTATCTGGCTCGTCAGATCGACGCTGAGGAGATAGTCGGGGTCCGGCGACGCCGAGTCCCAGCCCCAGATGAAGATGTCCCAGTTCGGGGCGGCGGCGTTGTAGACGACATTGCCGAGCGTCGTGTTGTCCAGCGTGTCCAGCGTCAGCTTGATCCCCACCGCCTCGGCGGCCTTCACGAAGATCTGGCCGGCCAGGACGTCCTCGTCGGTGGTCTGGATGGCGATGAGGCGAAAGGACAGCGGCTTGCCGTGACGATCGGCACGCACGCCGCCCGAGCCAACCTTGTAGCCCGCGGCGTCGAGCAGTCGGCGGGCCTTGTCGGGATTGTTGTTGAACTGCTGATCGGTCGGAATCTTCTCTTGCCAGGCGCCAAAGGACGGCGGCAGCTGCACACTGCCGGGAATGCCCCGACCGGCCAGGGCCAGCGCGACGAGTTGCTCGCGGTCCAACGAGTACGCGAGCGCGCGACGAATCGTGGGGTCGAGCAGGAGCCGATTGCCCTTCGACTTGGGATTGCGCGAGACGTTGAAGCCAATGTGGTGAAAGGAGAACGACTCCATCTCGACGGGCTTGACGTTGGACTTGCCCGTCAGGCTGTCAAAGAGTACGGGCGGCACCTCGGTCAAGATGTCCAACTGTCCGGCGACGAGGGCCTGCACCATGACGTCGCTGTTGTCGTACTGGTTCCAGATGATGGAACTCGCCTTGGGCGCCGTGCCCCACCAGTGCGGATTCCGGTCCACCTGCAGGTACTGGCCCGTCACCCACTTGGTGAACGTGAAGGGTCCGCTGCCGATCGGGTGCGGGTTGTTGTAGCTCAGGATCTTGGACGGCGACATGGGGCCGAAGATGTGCTGGGGCACGATGGGGATGAGCATCGCCGGATCGAAGGCCTGGGGCGCCTTGTAGCGGATGACGATGGTGTGGTCGTTGATGACTTGGGACGAGGCGTAGTCGGCCAGGGCCCACGCGGCCTGGCCCAGGTTGTGCTTGGCCGTCACCTCGAAGGTGTACTGCACGTCGGCGGCGGTCACCGGTCGTCCGTCGTGCCACCGCGCCCGGGGCTGGAGCGAGTAGGTGAAGGTCTTGCCGTCCGTGCTGACCGACTGACGGGTGGCGAGCCCGGGTTCGGGGTTCAGATCAATGTCGTACTCGAGCAGGGTGTCGTAGATCAGCCACAGGATCTCGTTGGACGCGGTGGTGGCGAAGGTGAACGGGTTCATGACGTCAGGCGGCGTCGTCCAGCCGACTCGAATCGTCGCCGACGCGGCCGCGGTCGCCGAGGCATCGGCGAGTGTCGCCAGCCCCACCGAGCCAGCCGTCGCGGCGCTGGCCGCGAGGAAACGGCGCCGCGTGATTCCTGACGTACTCACCGGTTCGTGCTGATCATCCATGTCGTCCCCCATTTCACCGGTCTGGCGCCAGACCACAGATCATTATGATGACAGTATCTCTTGGTGCTACCCTCGTCAAGCAGCGGCGTCACCTCGATCGACGAGCGCCGGTGTGGACGCCTCGGCACCGGTGCTGGAGGACCCATGGACGTACGCGACCTCGACACGCCGGCACTAGTCGTCGACCTCGAGCGCCTCGAGGCGAACATCGCCGCGATGGCGACCCAGTGTCGCGAGGCTGCGGTGCGACTGCGACCCCACACCAAGACCCACAAGATCCCGGCCATTGCTCGCCTGCAGCTGGACGCCGGGGCTCGGGGCATCACGTGCGCGAAGCTCGGCGAAGCCGAGGTGATGGCCGACGCCGGCGTGGACGACATTCTCGTCGCGTTCCCCATCCTCGGACCAGCCAAGCTCGAGCGACTCGGACGGCTGCGCGAACGCGCCCGCGTGATCGTCAGCCTCGATGACCTGGTCGTCGCCGAGGGGCTCGCCGCGCTCGGACGCCGCTCGGGCGAGCCCGTCGAGGTCTACGTGGAGGTCGACACCGGCCTCGGTCGAATGGGCCGCGCGCCGGGCGAGGAGACGGCCGAGCTCGTCGAACGCGTCGCCGAGCTCGCGGGGCTGCGCGTGCGGGGACTGCTGACCCACGCCGGCCACGCGTACGGCGTCACCGATCCCCGCGAGCGCGCGCGCCTCGTCGACGCCGAGGTCGAGGCGCTGACGGCGACGCAACGTCGCTGCGCCGAGCGGGGGTTAGCGCTCGACGAGGTGAGCGTGGGCAGCACGCCGAGCGTCAGCGCCGAACTGCGCAGTGGCGCGGTCACCGAGGTGCGCCCCGGTACCTACGTCTTTAACGACTCGACCATGATCGACCTCGGCGTCGCTACCGAGCGTGAGTGCGCCGCCCACGTGCTGGCGACGGTCGTCAGCCGCCCGACTCGCGATCGATTCGTCATCGACGCCGGCACCAAGGCCCTGGCCGCGGACGGCCAGGGCCACCGGGGATGGATGCGCGTCGCGGGTCGGCCGGATCTGACCATGACGTTTCTCAACGAGGAGCACGGCGTTGGTTCCCTCGACCCCGCGGGGCCCGGCCTCGCCGTCGGCGATCGACTGTGGTGCATCCCCCATCACGTGTGCCCGGTCTTCAACCTCTTCGATCGAGCCTTCTTCGTTCGCGACGACGGCGTCGTGGACGTCGTGCCCATCGCGGGACGCGGCCGCTCGCAGTAGCTCAGGGGTCCCGAGCTCAAGGGTCCCGGCGCTCGAGGTGCCATCGCGCGTCGTCTCGTTCGTAGACGACGCGGTCGTGGAGCCGGTCGTCTCGCTGTTGGAAGAACTCGACGACGCTCGGCGTCAACCGGTAGCCGCCCCAGTAGCGCGGACGGGGAATGACCCGCCCGGCGTACTCGGCCTCGAGGGCCGCGACGCGCGCCTCGAGGTCAGCCCGACTGACCTGTCGTGCGCTCTGACGACTCGCGTGGGCTCCGATCTGGTGGCCCCTCGGGCGCGCGGCGAAGTACGCGTCGGACTCGGCGTCACTCATAGGCGACACCGCGCCCTCGAAGCGGACCTGACGCCCGAGCGGCTCGCAGTACCAGAGGATCGCCGCGTGGGGATTGGCCGAAAGCTCACGGCCCTTTCGGCTTTCGTAGTTCGTGTACCACCCCACCGAGGTCGCGTCGCGGTGGCGAAGCAGCACCATGCGCGCGCTCGGCCGTCCGTCG
>JAKBCI010000105.1 GCA_021807965.1 Actinomycetes bacterium | reverse complement strand
GATCACTGCGCGTACTGCGTTCATGGTCTATCTCCGTTGCTAGCAACGGAGGACGAGAGCTCGCCACCACTCCGAAGAGTGAAACGAACCGTCCTTCCTCCGAGGACCGATTACGTCGACGCGGCGCAGGCGACCGGACTCGCCCCCGTTGGGGCATTACCGTTGCGGGACAGTACCGGGATCTCACCGGAATTCGCTGCAACCACGTCACTGCGGCGTATCCGCAGTGCCCCTGAGTATATCGAGCCGGGCGGTCGCGATTCGGGTCGATCAGGAGTCGGCGCGAGCGGCGAGACGCCGGCGCGCGAGCAGGACGTAGGCGAGCGCGCCCACTGCCAGACCGACCGGCGCCGAGAAGTCTGCGCCACCGAACCACCCCGCCGATCCGCACTTCGCAACCGCAGTACCCGGACAGTACGTGGCGCCGAAGTGGTTCGAGATGGGCGTCATCCAGTGAAAGGGGAAGTTGACCGGTGGCGGTGCTTTGGAGAAGCACGTGGTCGCGGCGACCAGTCCCGCGGCGAAGGCGACGACGCCGGCCCAGTTGACGCCGCTCGCGCCGACGAAGTAGCGCGAGCTTCGATCGTCTCGTGCGAGGTCACTCGAGTGATAACGACGCCCGCGCAGCCACCAGTCGGCGAGAAAGACCCCGAGCCACGGCGCAATCCAGACGATGATCACCCCGACGAACTCCTTGGTGAAACTCGAGAACGAAGACGCGAACGTCGCCCAGAGGGTTAGGAGGCCCGAGAGCACGCCGTCGAGGACGACCGCCTGGTAGCGCTTGACCGCGAGGCCGGTCGCCTGCAGAGACACCCCCGACGAGTACAGCACGAGGGCGTCGATGCTGAACAGCTGCACGATCGCGAGCAGTAGTACCAGGGCGACGATCCACGAGGGAAAGGTCCGCTGGTGCAGAAACGCCGCGAAGGGATCGGTCCCGTTCCAGACCGCGCTCGATGACAGGAACGTAAAGAGCGCCGCCCCGAGCGACATGAGCAGGATCTCGGGTACGGCCGTGGCGAGAAAGATCCAGCCGACGATCGAGCAGCTCGGCGTGGCGGGCGCGACGTAGCGCGAGTAGTCATTCGCGCACTCGGTCCAGCCGAGTCCGGACAGCGCGACGACGAAGGCGAGTCCCGCGCTCTCGAGCTCCCAGCCCCCCGCCACGCCGTGGTAGGCGAGGTGTACGTGACCCAGGCCGACGAACGCCACCACCACGAACACGGCGATGAACGGACCAATCAGGGCGCGCAAGACCTTCACCATCGTCGCGTGGCCAAAGTACGGCAGCACCGTTTGAATCGCGCACGCGAGCACGATGACGACGACCTTGCCGGCGCCGTCAAGGCGCACGCCGGCGAGCGCGCAGAGCGTGATCGACGCGCCGACAATCAGGATCAGCGCCTCGGTCTCAAAGCCGATCTGGGTGATCCAGTTGAAGAAGCTGACCAGGCGCGCACCGCGAGTACCGAAGGCCGCACGACTGATAGCGAAGGTCGTCGTGCCGGCCTGGGGACCCTGCAGCGAGGCCACGCCGACCAGGAGATAGGAGAGATTGCCGACGACGATGAGGACGAGCGCCGTCCCCAGTCCAAAGCCGAATCCCATCAGTAGCGCGCCGTAGATGACGTAGGCGATGTTGATCGACGATCCGCTCCACAGCGCCCCAATCGTGCGTGCGCTCGCCCATCGCTCACCCGGTGGGACGACGTCAATGCCGCGACGTTCGACGTGAAAGGGTCGCTCGCCCAGCGATCTGTCGCGATCGACGATCGCCACCGTCTCGTCGTGATCGTCGCCATGGCGTGGGTTCACCGGACATGTTTAGCGCACGAGCTCAACGTCGTGGCGCGATACGCTGCGACCCGTGCGCGACGCGGCCGAGTCTCCCAATCGCCGCGCCGGCGCGCGGGCGATCGACCTCGACAGCGCGCTGAACTGTCGAGATCTCGGCGGCTTGCCCACGCTCGATGGTCGCCGCGTGCGCCGGGGACGGCTGTATCGCTCTGACTCACTGCATCGCGCGAGTGAGCGCGACGTCGAAACCCTGCACCGACTCGGCGTAGCGACGATCATCGATCTGCGCGACGCCGACGAAGTCGCCCTCAACGGACGCGGACGTCTCGCCCTCGAGCCGATCACGTACGTCAACCGCCCGCTCAGGTTCAATCCCGCGTTGGACGTGGCGACGGACGAGGCGTCCTCGCCACTGGTGCGGCGCTACCGCGACTACCTCGACGGGAGTGGCGGGGCCTTCGTCGCCGTGTTCGACTTGCTCGCCGAGACTACGACGTACCCCGCAGTCATCAACTGCTTTTTCGGCAAGGACCGCACCGGTGTGGTGGTCGCCCTGGTGCTCGCGGCCCTCGGCGTCGACCGCGCGGCTATCGTCGAGGACTACGCTTCGTCGGCCCGTCCGGTCGCGTCCCTGATCTCCCGCCTGACCGAGGACCCCGTCTACGCCGATGCCCTCGCACGAACCGATCCGCGCCGACTCGACGCCGAGCCCTCGACCATGGTGCACTTCCTCGAGGAACTCGACCGGCGAGACGGGGGTCCGGTGCCCTGGCTCGTCGGCGCGGGTCTCGACCTCACGCGTCTGGACCAGCTGCGCGAGCTGCTGCTCGAGCGAGGCTGAGCGAACGACGTGAGCGTCGACAACGAGCCGACGTAACCGGGATCTCGTGTGACGCGCCGAACCTAGCCTGCAGTGTCCCACCAGATCGCCGTCAACGCCCGCGTCAGTGATGGCGGGTGCTCGAGTAAGAAGTCGCGGACCTCTGCTTCGCGTTCCGCGGGCAGGCAGAGCCGAATCCGAGTGAAGTGTGCCGCTTGGTCGAGGTCGGTCTCGGTGCGCAGGCGTCCCACGAACGACGTTGACTGGGCGTCAATTCCCATTTCGTCGAGCACGGCGACCAGGTCCGCGGGCGTTGGGCCATCGGGCCGCTCCAGGTCCCAGAAGTGCCGCCACGCCTCGGTGAGTGACGCCAGCGGGTGGCGATCGGGCAGTTCCAGTACGACCCGGCGGCGCGCGTGCGCCCCGAGCGCCGCGAGGAATCCCACCACGTCGGCGACGTTGTAGACAACGTGGTGCGCAACGGCCACGTCGGCAACCGGGGTCCGATCAGCGACCGCGGGCCAAAAGCCCTCAATCGTCTCGACTGAAAGTCCCCGGTCGACGGCGTTGGCCCGGAACATCGTGAGCATCTCGGTTTGGTGGTCGACACCGATCACCCGCGCGGCCGGCGGGGCGAGCGCGAAGGCGGCGATGCCGCCGCCGCAACCGACGTCGAGCACGGTTCCACCCGAGGGCACGGCCTCGCGGGCTCGGTCGTGTGACGGGGACGGCTCGATCGAACGGGGAACGTCGAAGAGCGCGGGTGGATGAATCCACGGGCTCTGGGTCGCCGAGGTTGTGATGGCCTCGGGAATCGCCCATGCCTCGAGCGCCGCTCGCCATCGATCGGCCGCGCTCACGGCCTACCGACCGAGTAGACGCGACATGAAGCCGCCACCCGATGAGCCCGCACCGCTTTCGCGGCACTGGCAGCGGTCACTCTTCGCCACGCCGGCGAGGGCTTGCTCGATGTGATTGCCGCAGCCGCTCCAGGTCGGCTTGTGGCAGGTTCGACAGGTCGTACGACTGCACATAGGTGTAATGCCTTTCTACTGTATTTGGTTGGTTGGTTGGTTGGTTGGTTGGTTGGCTCGTGGCGATGCCTACGCGACGCGGTGCGCCGCTGGTGACTTGTGCCACGTCTGGTAGCCGCCGCTGAGGTTCTTCGCGTTGAATCCCGAGTCGCGCAGCAGACGCGTCGCGACGTGGCCACGCTGGCCGACCTGGCAGATCACGACGACGTCCTTCTGGTCGAGTTCGTCCAGACGTGCGCGCAACTCATCGACCGGCACGTTGATCGCGCCAGGCACCGATCCCCGCGCGAACTCGCGTGGCGTTCGCACGTCGACGAGGAGATAACCCTGTCCCGCGTGTTCCACGATCTCGTGCCACTGCACGGAGTCAACGAGCCCGGTGAGCAGGTTCTCCGCCACGTAGCCGAGCATGTTCACGGGGTCCTTGGCTGAGCTGAACGGCGGCGCGTAGGCCAGTTCGAGGTCGGCCAGCTCGGGGGCGCTGAGCCCTCCGCGCATCGCCGTCGCGATGACGTCGATGCGCTTGTCGACGCCGTCGGTACCAACGCCCTGGGCACCCAGGATCTCGCCCGAATCAGGGTCCACGAGCAGCTTAAGCGCGATCTTCTGGGCGCCGGGGTAGTAGCCGGCGTGGCTGCCGGGGTGGGTGTGCACGGCGATGAAGGGTCGGCCCTTGGCCACCAGCCGCTTCTCGTTCCAGCCCGTCGTCGCGATGGTGAGGTCAAAGACCTTCACGATCGCCGTTCCGATGGTCGCGACGGGGCGTACGTGACGACCGGCGATGTGGTCAGCGACCACGCGTCCGTGACGGTTGGCGATGTTCGCCAGCGGCACGAGCGAGGCCTCGCCGTCTAGCGCATCAGTCTTCTCGGCGGCGTCGCCGATCGCGTAGATCGTCGGATCGCTCGTTCGGTTGTACTGGTCGACCGCGATGCCACCGAGCGCGCCAATGTCGAGGCCGGCGCTGCGCGCGAGCGCGGTGTCGGGACGCACCCCAATCGCGACGACGACGAGGTCGGCCTCGAGGCTCTCTCCCGAACCGAGCTCGACTGCTGACGAGGTGATCCGCGCCACCGCGTCGTTCAGGTGCAGGTCGACGCCGTGGGTACGCAGCTCGTCGGCAACCAGGTGCGCCATCTCGGGGTCGAGCGGCGCGAGGACCTGCGGCGTCGCCTCGACCAGCGCCGTCGGCACGCCGCGGTGAATCAGGTTCTCCGCGATCTCGACGCCGATGAAGCCCCCGCCAATCACCACGGCGTGACCGGGCAGCGCCCGCACCGCCTCGGTCATGCGCTCGACGTCTTCCACGGTGCGCAGGGCCAGCGCCCGTTCGATGCCGGGGATCGGGGGGATGACGGGGGTCGCCCCGGGACTGAGCACCACGACGTCGTAGGTGAGCTCGTAGTCCTCGCCGGTGACGAGGTCGCGTACGTGGACTACCCGGCGATCTCGATCGATCGAGGTGACCTCGCTCGAGACGCGCACGTCGATGCGGAACCGCTCGTTGAGCGACGCCGGTGTCTGGAGCAGCAGCGACTCGTGTTCCTCGATAACGCCGCCCACGTAGTACGGCAGTCCGCAGTTGGCGTACGAGACGTAGCCGCTGCGCTCAATCACGACGATCTCCGCGTCGTGGTCGAGGCGGCGAAGTCTCGCCGCGGCGGACATACCGCCGGCGACGCCTCCGATGACGACTGTTCGCATGGTTCTCCTTAGGCCAGGCTCAAAAAGAGCTTTTGCAGTTTGGTGGTGACCTCGTCAGAGTCAACGTCGGGATCGATGATGCACTCCTTCAGACTGGACGAGATCAGCGTGAAGGCCGCCGTGTTGATGGCCTTGTTGACGGCGGCCATCTGGGTGATGACCTCTTCGCACGAGCGCCCTTCTTCGAGCATGCGCACGACGGCCCCCATCTGGCCATGGGCTCGCTTGAGCCGAGTCACGATCGCGTGCAGCTGTTGGGGGTCCTGGAGCACGTGGGCGTCGGTCGGACCGGCGTCGTGGGCGGGGGTTGCGCTCATCAGTGGTTCCCCTTAAAGATCATCGTGACGAATCGCACGTTCAGCGCCACGAAGCGCCACAACTGATACGCGATGTGATTACGCCGGCGCAGGGTTTGGGCCGTCGGCAGCGGCGAGTTCTGGATATCGGCCGTGACACTGTCCATCGTTGGTTCTCCTTGTTCGTTCGTCGACTATTCGGGGATCAGGTACCAGAGCGGTCGGGCCTTGGCCTTGTAGATGAAGAGCACGTGGAGCATGTACTTGATCCAGTGTCCCGCGAGGCCGATCTCGCCAAAGGTGTCCTTCGTGCTGCGCCCGGTGGCCGGAAAGCGGTCGTAGTCCGGCACGACGGGGTACATGGTCATCGAGGCCGCGGTGCCGCGACGCAGCCCCATGCCCGAGGACGCCACGCAGGCCGCGCCCATGTCGGCCATCGACGCCTCGTGGGGACGCGCGGACGTGCCGTGCTCGATCCGATCGATAATGGTGAGCGCCGCGGTCTTGCCCATGACGCCCGACGGCATGCCCGTGCGCGGCGGCGACGGCGTGATGACCGTGCCGTTGGCGCTGGTGGGCGGCTGGGGGAGCTGGTGC
>JAKBCI010000104.1 GCA_021807965.1 Actinomycetes bacterium | reverse complement strand
TTGGAGATGGTGGCCGACCTGACCATTCGTGGCGTGACCAAGTCCGTGACCTTCGCAGTCGAGTACCTCGGATCTGGAGCGGGCATGGCCCCCGGTTCGACGGTCGCGGGTTTCGAGGCGACGGCCGAGATCGATCGCCGCGACTTCGGCGTTAGCTTCGAGGGGATGCTCGACAACGGCGTGCTCGTCGTGAGCAACAAGGTCACCCTCGAGTTGGCCATCGAAGCGTCCAAGCAGGACTGACATCGTTCGTCGTCGTACCGTCGCTGAGACGCGTTGCTCGCGACGGTACGATGGCGCCATGGTGACGCCCGCGTCCAAGGGGCCCAAGGCCACGCTCGGTCTCCTCAGCGTCCTCGTGTCGATGATCTCGATCTGGTGGTTCGCCATGCGACCTCGGCGGGGTCGTCGCGGGGGCGCGTAGCCCGCTCGTCGCGTTAACCTGACGAATCGTGGCGTTCACCTCGCTGGCCCCGCTGCGCCACCGGAGCTTCACCCTCGCGCTCTCCTCGTCATTCGTGTCGTCTACCGGCACCTGGATGCAGTCGGTGGCGCTAGGGATCTACCTCACCGAGACGACGCACAACGCGATATGGCTGGGGCTCGTAACGGCCGCGGCGTGGGTGCCAGCGCTGATCGGATCGCCCCTCGGCGGGTTCGTCGCCGATCGCTGGAACCGTCAGCGCTGGATTCAACTGAATAACGTCGTCATGACGCTAACCGCAGCCGCACTGGCCGGCGCTGAACTGACCCGCCGGTTATCACCCGGGCTGGCGTGCGCGCTCGCGACCATCGAGGGGCTGGCGGGAGCCGCGGCGTGGCCAGCGTGGCAGTCACTGCTGCCTGACCTCGTCGAGCGCGACGAGGTACTGGCCGCCGTGTCCCTGTCGTCAGCGCAGTTCAATCTTGGTCGGGTGGTCGGGCCGGTGCTAGCGGCGCTCGCGTTGGCACTCGGTTCGCCGGGCTGGTGCTTCGCCATCAACGCCGTGACGTTCCTTCTCGTGGCCATCACGTTCCTGTTCGTGCGCAGCGCCGCTCGTGCGCCGGTCTCGGGTCCCGTTAACCCGTGGCGCGCGACGGCGCACGGCGCGAGGCGCGCGTGGTCGATCACGGGTTGTCGCTACCCGATCGTTGCGGTCGGGGTCGTGGCATTTACGATCAGTCCGTTCGTCGCGCTCGTTCCGGCCATGGCGATCGAGGTTTTGCACGCCGGACGAATCGGCACGTCGTGGCTGGTGGCGTCCCAGGGCGCGGGCGCGGTGACCGGCGCGGTCAGTTTGCCAGCCCTGGCGAAACGGACGTCGCGTCAATTCGTGCTGCGACTGTCGATCACGACCGCGATCGTGGCCGAGATGGGCTACGCGCTAGCCCCGAATCTGGCGTTGGCGGTGTTGGCAATCCTGGTACTCGGCGCCGCGTACGTCGGGGCGCTCACCGGTCTGAACACTGCGGTGCAACTGCACGCCCCCGCAAGGGAACGTTCGCGGATTCTGGCGCTGTACACGCTGTCACTGTCGGTGTTCTACCCCGTCGGCGCGGTGCTGCAGGGCACCCTTGCTCGGTCCTGGGGCTTGCGGGCGACGACCGGCCTGGGTGCGGTGGTGATGGCTGTGGTAGTCGTCGTCGTATCCGCGGCGTGGCCGTCGTTCTGGAGTGAATTCATTTCGAGCTCGCCACCCTCGTCTGCGTTGCTGGCAGACTAGAGAAATGCCATTTGTCGCGACCAACCCCGCCACGGGCGAGCTCATCGCCGAATACCGCGCCCACACGCCAGCCGAGGTCGACGAGCGTCTGCACGCCGCCGCCGGGGCCTTCCATCACTGGCGTGGCGTTCCCATCGCTGAACGGGCCGAACTCATGACGCGCGCGGCGGAGCTGATTGAGGGCGAGATTCCGGTCATCGCGGAACTGATGACCAGCGAGATGGGCAAGACCTTCGCCTCTGCCAAGGGCGAGGCGGCCAAGTGCGCCATGACCATGCGCTACTTCGCCGAACACACGGAGCGATTTCTCGCCCCCGAAGCAATCGCGACGAGCGGACGACGAAGCGGCGTGCGCTTCGATCCCGTCGGCGCGATTCTTGCGATTATGCCGTGGAACTTTCCCCTCTGGCAGGTCGTGCGTTTTAGCGTGCCGACGATCATGGCGGGCAACGTCGTACTCGTGAAACACGCGCCCAACGTGCCGGGCAGCGCGCTCTACATCGAAAACCTGTTTCGTCGGGCGGGATTTCCCGACGGCGTGATGACCAATCTCTTTGTCGAGGTGAGTGACGTCGAACGAGTTATCGCCGACCCGCGGGTCGTCGGCGTGACGCTCACGGGGTCCGAACGAGCGGGCCGAACAGTGGCCGCGTTGGCCGGGGCGCATCTCAAGAAGTGCGTGCTTGAGCTCGGCGGTTCCGATGCGTTTATCGTCGGTGCCCACGCTGACCTCTCGCTTACGGTGCCGATGGCGGTGACGGCCCGGGTGCAGAACAACGGCCAAGCCTGCATCGCGTCGAAACGATTCGTGGTGGTTCGCGAGCGAGCCGATGAATTCATTGCGCAGTTCAGTGCGGCGATGGCGGCCGTGCCCGCCGGCGACCCGATGGACCCCGAGACCGTGCTCGGTCCGGTCGCGTCGCGTTCGCAGATGGAGCTGCTGACCCACCAGGTGTCGAGTTCGGTGGCGGCGGGGGCGGTCGTGCGCGCCGGTGGTACGGCGCTCGACGGCGCTGGATTCTTCTATCCGGCTACGGTCCTGGTCGACGTGCCACGTGATTCACCGGCCGGGCGTGAGGAGCTCTTCGGACCCGTCGCGGTCGTACACGTAGCCGAAGACCTCGCCGACGCGATCCGTTACGCCAACGCGACGCCGTGGGGTCTCGGTGGCTCCATCTGGTCAACCCACGACGACGAGATCGACGCCGCCATCGCGGGACTCGACACCGGGATGGTCTTCGCGAACGCCATGGTGTCGTCGATGCCCGAGCTCCCCTTCGGGGGAACCAAGAATTCGGGCTTTGGCCGCGAGCTCTCGGCCTACGGCGTACGCGAGTTCGCCAACGTGAAATCGTTCTTCGTGGCGTGAACGGGCCGTACTACTTCGACTACGCCGCGTCGGCGCCTCGACGAGATGAGGTGGCGCTCGCCATGGCCCCGTGGCAACGCGGCGTCGTCGCTAATCCGTCGGGCAGCCACCGCTTGGCTCGCGTAGCGCGTCGAGCGCTCGAAGAGGCGCGCGATGACGTCGCCGACTGCGTGGGGGTCGCCCCCGGGGGCGTCATCTTCACTGGTGGCGGCACGGAGTCGTGCCACCTCGCACTCGCCGGTATCGCTAGTCGCCACCGTCGTACGCACGCGACGACGTCCATCGTCGTGTCGCGGATTGAGCACCACGCGGTTCTCGATGCAGCGAGCGCCATGGCGCGTGACTGGCCAACGGTATCGGTCCGCTACGTCGACGTCGATCGCGACGGCGTCGTAGACCTCGAGTCAGTTTGCGCCGCCGTTAGCGCGGACACGGCTGTGGTGAGCGTGATGACGGCGAACAACGAAACGGGTGTCGTGCAGCCGATCGATGGCGTAGCGGCCATCGCACGCGCCGCGTCGCGCGGCGCGTGCGTCGTGCACACGGACGCGATTGCCGCCGCACCGTGGCTCGACCTGGCTGAGGCGACGGCCGCCGCGGACCTGATCTCCCTCTGCGCACACAAGCTAGGTGGCCCGGTAAACGCCGGTGCGTTGGTGCTGCGTGGTGAGTTCGCGCTCGACGCGTTGGTACCCGGTGGGGGCCAAGAGCAGGGACGACGAGGGGGGACCGTTGACGTCGCGGCCGCAGTCGGACTCGCTACCGCGCTACGCGCCACGGTTCGAGATCTGGCTGAGGTCAACCAACGCGTGGGCGCGCTGCAGCGCAAGCTGATCGACGGGCTATCGAAGTTGGCGGGAGCGACGGTGACTGCGGTGGCGGCGCGCCGACTCGCGGGAACCGTTCACGCGACGTTCGACGGCATCGCTAGTGATGAGTTGCTGTACCTCTTGGACGAAGCCGGCGTGTGCGCATCCGCCGCGGCCAGCTGCGCGAGCGGCGCGAGCGAATCGAGCCACGTCCTCGAGGCGATGGGCGTTACGCCGGACCGCGCCCGAGGCTCACTGCGCCTGACCATGGGGCGCGAGACGACGCAGGCCGACGTGGACGCCGTTCTCGTGATCCTGGAGAACTCGTTGCGCCGACTGCGCTGATCGACGCCGCGGTCCGCCTGGCAGACTGGAGCGGTGAAGGTACTCGTGGCGATGAGCGGGGGAGTCGACTCGTCGGTCGCGGCCTCGTTGCTGGTCGCCGCCGGCCACGAGGTCGTCGGCGCGACGCTCAAGCTGTGGGGCGGACCGTCGGATTCGGGGTGCTGCTCGGTCGCCGACGTCGACGACGCACGGCGCGTCGCGCACGTGCTGGGTATTGACCACCACGTCTTCAACTACACCGACGAGTTCGAACGCGACGTCGTCGCCCCATTCGTCGCGGGTCACGCCCGTGGCCTGACACCGAACCCGTGTATCGAGTGCAACCGGCACATCAAGTTTGATCTGCTGATCGAGCGGGCGCGCCGACTGGGCTTCGACGCGGTGGCGACCGGTCACCACGCACGCGTCGTCACGCGAAACGGCGAGCCGGCGCTGGCGCGTGGGGTCGACGCGGCCAAGGATCAGAGCTACGTGCTGGGCTACCTCTCGGCGCCACAGCTGGCGATGGTGCGCCTGCCCATCGGTGAGTTGACCAAGGATGAGGTTCGCCGTCACGCGAGAGAGTTCAACCTGCGCACGTGGAACAAACCCGACAGCCAGGACGTCTGCTTCATCGAGGCGGCGCGAGGTCGCGAGGTCTTTCTGAGGTCTCGCATTCCGGTGACGTCCGCCACGATCGTCGATCGGTCGACGGGCGACGTGCTGGGCACCGTAGAGGCGGCGGAGCTGGTAACGGTGGGCCAACGCAAGGGGGTGGCGCCGGGTCGAGATGGAGCCCGCCGCTACGTGGCGAGCGTTGACCTCGGGGGTGGGCGCGTGGAGGTGGGCAGGCTCGACGAGGTGGTCGTGAGGCGCGTGTCGCTCGACGGCGCGTCGGTGATCATCCGTGGTGCGCCCGTGGCCACCGTCGCCGTCTGGGTCCAGACGAGCGCGCACGGGACGCCCGTTGACGCCGTGCTGCGCCACGACGGCCAGTGGTCGGTTGAGTTTGCCACGGCGATTCGGCCCGTCGCTCCTGGCCAGTCCGTCGTCTTCTATGACCGCGATGACCCGACGATCGCCGTCGGCGCGGCGGTCGTGTCCGCGACGTGACCGACCCCTCGGCTCGCGCGGCGTGGCTGCGGGCGGAGATCGCGCGTCATAACGAGGCCTATTTCGTTCGCGACGCCCCGCTAGTGGCGGACGCGGACTACGACGAGCTCGTTCGCGAACTTCGACGCGTGGAAGCGCTGCATCCCGACTTGGCGACCGCTGACTCGCCCAGCGCGACCGTTGGCGCAGCGCCGAGCGACGTGTTTCGGCCGGTTCGCCACGCCGAGGCGATGCTGAGCCTCGATAACGTGTTCGACGAGGCCGAACTGCGGGCGTGGGTTGACCGGGTGGGGCGCTCCCTGTCGATCGGGCCCGATCAACTGGCGTTCTCCGTCGAACCAAAAATCGACGGGCTCGCGCTGTCGATCACCTACGAAGAGGGGGACTTGACGCGGGCGGCTACCCGCGGCGACGGCGCGGTTGGCGAGGACGTCACCGCCAACGTGCGAACCATCGCATCGATTCCCTCGCACCTAGCTGGGCTGACGGGTCGCGTCGATGTTCGAGGCGAGGTCTTTCTCGCCAAGGCCGACTTTCGTGAACTCAATGAACGTCAACGCCTTCGCGGTGAACGCGAATTCGCCAATCCGCGCAACGCGGCGGCCGGGAGTCTGCGTCAGAAGAACCCCGCCATCACCGCGACGCGCCCCCTCTCGTTTCTCGCGTATCAGGTGGTGGATCCCGAGAACCGCATCGGGGCCTCGTCCCAGGCGGCGCTGTTTGCGCGTTTGGCGGCGCTGGGTTTTCTGGTCGCGGCCGAGGCAACCACCCAGGTCGGCGCGGACGACGTGGTGGCGCGGATCGCGTGGTTCGAAGCACATCGCCACGACCTCGCGTACGACGTAGACGGGGTCGTGATCAAGCTCGACGACTTCGTCGAGCGCACGTCGCTCGGATCCACGTCGCGCGCGCCGCGCTGGGCGATCGCGCGAAAATTCCCTCCCGAGGAGCGTACGACGCGCTTGCTCGACATCGAAGTGTCCATTGGACGAACGGGACGCGCCACGCCCTACGCGGTACTGGAGCCGGTCAGCGTGGCCGGTTCGACCGTGTCGATGGCGACACTGCACAACGAAGATCAGATCGTCGCGAAGGACGTTCGGCCGGGCGATCTGGTTA
>JAKBCI010000103.1 GCA_021807965.1 Actinomycetes bacterium | reverse complement strand
GGGAGGAAGGGGTGGGCGGGGCCGACCATCAAGAAGGTGAAGAAGGCGCTCGTCGCGAACAGCACCCCCGTCGCGACGCGCACGACCTCGTCGTCGCGCTCGCGACGGTAGTAGAGCACCACCCCGAGGATCAGCCCGTCGAGCAGCAGCACCCAGAGCAGCAGGGAGCCTTCGAGGGCCGACCACATGCCGGTGATCGAGTAGAGCAGGGGCGTAAACGTGGCGTTGTTCTCGGCGACGTACGCGAGGGCGAAGTCGTGGGTGATAAGCGCGTACTGCATCGCGCCGACGGCCATCGCGACCCCGGCGAACACGACGAGCGCGAGCGCGCGCGCGTGGCCGCGCCGCGTACGGCGACCCGCGAGCTGGTCGAGCACGCCCACCAGGGCCCCGAGCAGGGCCACGTCGAGTCCGACGCGCCCGACGAGGGCGATCATCGAACCGATCCGTTCGGCGCCTTCACGCGGTTGGGGTACTGGGCGATGTAGGCCGCGGTGTGCTTGACCAGGATCGAGCTGCCAAGAAACGTCATCGACGTCGCCGAGGCGAAGTGGCCGACGACCACGACCGGGATGTTGGCTTGGAAGAGCTGGGGGGGCGAGCCGGTCGCCTCAACCGCGATGCGCCCGCGCGATCCGGTGACGACGAAGTCGGCGCCGCTCGCGGTGCGCTCGATCGAGTGCGGCTCGACGACGCCCTCGAGGCGGATCACGCTCGTGCCAATCGAGGTGCGGCTGGCCAGCACCTCGTCGACGGTCTTGAAGTAGTTGAGGTTGTGCAAGATGCCCTGGCTCAGCAGGACGAGGATCGCCGCGACGAGCAGGCCGAGCACGACCAGCGAGCGTCGAGCGCTGCGCCGGCGCGACGCCGGTGGCGCGACCGGACTGAGGTCGAGCTCGTCAGTGCTCGCCACGCCGTCCCCGCCACCAGATCGAGGCCGCGTAGAGTGCGAGCCCCCCGAAGGCGAACGCGTAACCCGACAGGACGTAGTTCACGGACGGCCCTCGAGCACGCGCGCGGCGATGGCCTCGGCGAGCACCGACGCCTCGCGCGCGTCGCGCGCGACCTCAAGCCGGTAGCGCGCGCGCAGCAGCCAGACGTAGGCGAGGCTGAAGGCGATGAAGCTGAGCAGCAGCGTCCAGGCCATGATGCCGTGGATCAGCAGAGACCGGTTGGCGGTAAAGACCGTCGCCCCCTGGTGCAGGGTCTTCCACCACAGCACCGAGAAGTGGATGATCGGCACGTTGAGCGCCGAGAGGATCGCGAAGACCGCGCTGCGCTTGGCGCGCAGCTCGGGGTCGTCGTTCGCACGGCGCAGCGCGAGGTAGCCAATCGCGAGCACGCCGAGAATCGCCGTCGAGGTGAGCCGCGCGTCCCAGGCCCACCACACGCCCCACGTCGGACGGCCCCAGATCGATCCGGTGATCAAGGTGAGCGCGATGAAGACGACGCTCACCTCCATCGCGCTGTGGGCGACGCGGTCGGCCACGACCGAGCGCGTGCGCCTCCAGAGGTAGAGCGCGCTCGCGATCGTCGCCGTGCCGTAGGAGAGGTAGAGGGCGACCCAGGCGACCGCGGGGTGCACGTAGACGAGGCGCGCCAGGTTGCCCTGGACCCGGTCCGGTGGCGTCACGACGAGTCCGAGCCAGATGGTCGCGGCCATCGACGCGAGCGTCAGCGGTCCGAGCAGTCGCTGAAGGGCCTGTTTCATCACGTTTCCTCGAGAACACCGTAAAGGAGCACGCCGATCGCGAGGTACGCAACCAGCGCCACCAGCGTAATGACCCACCACTCTCCGGTGGCACCGCCCGCGAGCGCCGCGGAAAAAGCCCGCTCGCCCGCGATCAGCAGTGGCGCGAAGGCCGGCAACGCGAGCACGGGCAACAGCGTGGCCGAGCCGCTCTCGCCGCTGAGGGCCCCGTAGAGCGTGCCGGCGCCGGCGAGGGCGGCGAGCGTCGCGATCAGGCTCGGCACGGCTCTCAGGGAGCCGGCGAGTGCCGTGTGTAAGAACAGCACGGCGCCGGCGAGCAGTACCGCCCCGATGATCCAGAGCTCGATCGCGAGCGCGAGGGTCTTGCCGAGAAAGACGCCCGCCGGGTCGAGTCCGAGCGTCGCGACCGACGCGCGGGTTCCCGCCGCGCGCTCGATGGCCTGGCTGCGGTTGACGGCGAGCAAGGTGACGAGCACGACCACGAGGTAGAAGAGGCCCGGCCCGGCCGAGGAGTGCCCCGCGCGGGTCGGCCCGAGCGCGAGACCGCTCAAGACGAGCGCCATCACCCCGAAGGGCACGACCTGCCAGAGCAGCACGCGGCTACGCCACTCGATGCGGAGATCCTTCGCCGCGACCAGGCGGGCCGTCGCGATCACGTCGCACCCACGATCCGCCCGCCCGCCATCGTGAGGGTGCGACTCGCCTGGCGGGTACGCAGCGGGTCGTGGGCCGAGGCGACGACCGTCGCTCCTGAGGCGACGACGTCCACCAGCAGGTCGTCGAGCAGGGTGCGCCCGTCGTCGTCGAGCGAGGCGTAGGGCTCGTCGAGCAGCCACAGCTCCGCGCGACGCACGAGGAGCCAGGCGAGCGCGAGACGCCGGCGCTGGCCAGCCGAAAGGCGACGGGCGAGGGTGGTCGATCGCGCGTCGAGGCCGACGCGCGCGAGTGCCGGCGCGACGCTGGACGTCGGTCGCTCGAGGGCGCGCGCGGCAAAGCGCAGGTTCTCCTCGACGCTCAAGTCGTCGTAGAACGAGCCGTCGTGGCCGAGCCACCCGACACGGCGGCGCAGCTGGCGTCGGTCGCCGCGCGCGAGATCGACGCCCGCCACGACCGCGCGGCCGCCCGCCAGCTGCTCGAGCCCGGCGAGCAGGCGCAGCAAGCTCGTCTTGCCAGCGCCGTTCGCGCCGACGATCACGCTCAGGGTGCCCGCCTCGACGCTGAGGTCGACGCCGGCGAGCAGCGGGAAGCCTCGCGACACCACGACGGCGTCCGCGAGCTCGACGATCGTCACCGGGCCAAAGCGGCGACGTCGGCGGCGACCATCATCTCGATCAGTCCGTAGAAGTCGACGTCGCACTTCCACTCGAGCTCTCGGCGGGCCTTGGTGGCGTCACCGACGAGCAGGTCAACTTCGGCGGGACGCAAGAAGGCGGGGTCGACGACCACGTGGTCCTGCCAGCGCAGACCGAGCGAGGCGAAGGCGACCTCGCAGAGCTCGCGCACCGAGTGGGTCTCGCCCGACGCGACGACGAAGTCGTCGGGCTCGTCGCGCTGGAGCATCGCCCACATCGCGCGCACGTAGTCCCCGGCGAAGCCCCAGTCGCGCTGGGCCTCTAAATTGCCGAGGCGCAGCTCGTTGGCAAGACCGGCGGCGATGCGCGCGGCGCCGTGGGTGACCTTGCGGGTCACGAACTCGAGGCCCCGCCGGGGGCTCTCGTGATTGAAGAGGATGCCGCTCGACGCGTGCAGGCCGTAGCTCTCGCGGTAGTTGACGGTGATCCAGTGCCCGTAGACCTTGGCAACCCCGTAGGGACTGCGCGGGTAGAAGGCCGTTTGCTCGTCCTGGGGAACCGTGCGCACGCGCCCGAACATCTCAGACGAGCTCGCCTGGTAGAAGCGGATCGCGGGGTCGACGATGCGGATCGCGTCGAGCAGTCTCGTGACCCCGAGGGCCGTCGTCTCGCCGGTCAGGACCGGCTGGGTCCACGAGGCCTGTACGAAGCTCTGGGCGGCCAGGTTATAGACCTCGCGTGGACGGTGCTCGCGCAAGACGTTGATGAGTGACACCTCATCCATCAGGTCGCCCGAGACGAGCGTGAGGTCGTCTTGGATGTGGTGGATGCGCTCGATGTTCACGGTCGAGCTGCGTCGCATGAGACCGATGACCTCGTAGCCCTCGGCGAGCAGCAGTTCGGCCAGGTACGAGCCGTCTTGGCCGGTGATTCCCGTGATGAGCGCTTTGGGGGCCAGACGATCCTCCACTCGGCCGCGGCGGTTGCCGACGCGCCATGTTACTACCGAGCCCGACGCCACCCGTCGAACTAGACGCGCCCTAGCCTGGTCGGCGTGCGCGTGGGACTTCTCAGCTTTCGCCTGGGCGGCCTCGACGGTGTCTCCATCGAGGCCGCCAAGTGGGCCAGTGCCTTCGAGGTACTCGGCCACGACGTCGTGACGATCGCCGGCGAGGGACGGGTCGATCGCCGGTTGCCCGGCCTCGCCGCGGACGCGGACGCGCCACCCACGACCAGCGAGCTCGCCGACGCCCTCGGCGACGTCGACCTCGTGGTGGTGGAGAACCTCATCTCGCTGCCGCTTAACGTCGCCGCTCGCGAGGTCTGCTACCAGGTTCTCGCGGGCCGTCCCGCGATACTGCGCCACCACGACCTCGCGTGGCAGCGCGAGTCGCTCGCCCACCTCGACGGGCCGCGCGACGATCCCCGGTGGGTCCACGTGACGATCAATGAGCGCAGCCGGACCGAGCTCGCGGCGCGCGGCATCGGCGCGACGACTCTCTATAACGCCTTTGACTGTGATCCACCGGCCGGACAACGCGGCGCCACGCGCGCGACCCTCGCGGTCAGTGACGAGCGTCTACTGCTGCTCGCGAGCCGAGCCATCGCGCGTAAGAACGTCGCGGGTGCGATCGAGCTCGCCGAGCGGCTCGGCGGCGTGCTGTGGCTGCTCGGTCCACCCGAAGACGGTTACGACGACGAGCTCGAGCGACTCGTCGACGCGGCGAACGTCGAGGTGCGCCGAGGTCGAGTGGGCTCGATTCACGACGCCTACGCCGCGTGCGACCTCGTCGTCGTGGCGTCGTTCTGGGAGGGCTTCGGCAACCCCACCCTTGAGTCGGTCACCCACCGGCGTCCCCTCGCCGCCTACCCCTACCCCGTGCTCAACGAACTTCGAGCGTGCGGCCTCGCGTTCTTCGACCTCGACGACGCGGCGCGCATCGACGCCTTTCTCGACGCGCCCCTCGAGCGTCTCTTTGACGCCAATCTCGCGGTGGCGCGACGAGACTTCAACCTCGACCATCTGCCGGGTCGACTCGAGGCGCTCGTCGCCATCGCAATGGGACCGGTAGGCTGAGGCGATGCTGATCGACCAGGCGCGGCCCCGCTTCGCCGAGCGGCGAACGCACCTGCTCGCGATCGCGCGCACGATCTTCGCCGAGCGGGGCTTTCGATCCACGACCATGGACGACATCGCGCGAGAGGCGGGCTTCACCAAACCCATCCTCTACCAGTACTTCTCCTCCAAATCCGATCTCTATCACCAAATCGTCGCCGAAACGGCCGAGCGACTGCTCGCCCAGTTGACCGCGGCGGTCTCGGCCGTCGAGTCGCCGAGGGTCAAGATTGAGGTGGCCTTCCGCGTGTACTTCGACATGGTCGTTCGCGAGACCGACGCCTTTCGTATCCTCTTCATCCACCGTCACGAGGGCGAAACCGCGGCCGAGCTGCGCAAGCTTGAACTCGGACTCGTCTCGTTTCTTGAGCCCTATATCAACATCTCGATCTCGGCGGAACATCGCCGTCAATTGGCGGCCGGCGTCGTCGGGATCGCCGAGGGGGCAGCCATGACCTGGCTCCTGCAGCAAGACGCGAAGGACTGGCCCGCGACGTCCCCGGCTGAGGCCGAACGTCTGGCCGCGCGAAGCGCCACCCTCGCCTGGGGTGGCTTGCGAGCTGTGCAGCAGGACTGACGGCGCGTGACCTAGTTGGACCCACCGGTTCGCCTTGTCCAACTGAGTCTGGTGGCCCTACGTTACGTGCTCGAAGTCCGACTCCTCAGACTATGCATCGTCTGCGTTATCGGTTCCGACCGCGGACCTTCATCGATGTGTCGTGACAGTTGCGCAGGTGACGACCCGATCGTCCCGCGAACTTCGCGATGCAAATCCGTGGAGGACTACGCGGTGGTGCGAAGTCACGCGCATTAACCCCAACAGTGTCACGGTCGAAGGCTTATTGCGTTGCCAGCGGACGAGGTTGATGGCCCCGTTGTGGACGCGGCGGTCGACCCCCAGCCCACCGACCCCACAAGTACGTTCGCGGCGACAGGTCGAGGTTTGATCTGGTCCAGGAATCCTGGAGACCTTGACCGGCACGGGGTTTTATTACCTGACCTTCCCCAGGGATAGTTTGGACTTCACGTGATGTGTTCGGGCCCTGATGCTGAGGCGAGGGAAACTGGTGGCAGACCTTTCGTACTCACCACGTTTCCCGACGGCCCTCGTATGTCAAGCTGTCACCAGCGTCTTGGCCGGTTACATCTAGTATTGCGGCGACCCGCAGTATCCCCGCGCGTTCTGAAGGAGTAGCCGTGCGCCGTTCCCACGTAGCCCCGTTCGTCCTCGTCCTCGTCGTGAGTGCCCTCGTCGCTCCGGCGGTTCCCGCCGGAGCGTCACTGACCAGCCGATCCACTCTGTCCCACGGCCCGGCGCCGTCGGCCATCGC
>JAKBCI010000102.1 GCA_021807965.1 Actinomycetes bacterium | reverse complement strand
TCGGTATCGTCGACGCCCTCTCGTCGGGCGCCGACATCGTGATCACCGGTCGGGTCACCGACGCCGCCGTCGTCTGCGGACCGGCCGCCTGGCACCACGGCTGGGCCCGCGACAACTGGGACGCGCTGGCCGGCGCCGTGGTCGCCGGCCACGTCATCGAGTGCGGCGCCCAGGTGACCGGTGGGAACTACTCGTTCTTCACCGAGGTGCCCGCGATGACCCACGTCGGCTTCCCCTGGGTCGAGGTCGCCGAGGACGGCTCGTGCGTCGTTGGCAAACACGACGGGACCGACGGCGAGGTGTCCGTGGGCACGGTCACCTCGCAGCTGCTCTACGAAATCGGCGGCGCGCGCTACGTCGGGCCCGACGTGACGGCTCGCTTTGACACCATCGAGCTCGAGTCCGTCGGGCTGGATCGAGTCCGCATCAGCGGCGTGCGCGGCGAGCCGCCGCCGGACACCTTGAAGGTGGCGACCAACGAGCTGGGCGGGTACCGTCAGGACCTGCACGTGGCGCTCACCGGACTCGACATCGAGGCCAAGGCCGATCTCGTCGAGGCGGCTTTCTGGGACGCGTGCCCCTACCGACGCGAGGAGTTCGAGCGCGTCACCACGCGGCTATCGCGCACCGACAAGGCGAATCCCGCCACCAACGACGAGGCCGTCGCGCTGTGGCACATCACGCTTCGCGACCACGACGAGCGAAAGGTGGGTCGCGCCGTCGCCAACGCCGCCGTTGAGATCGCGCTGGCGACGATTCCCGGCTTCTTCAACGTCGGGACGGCGCCGGGGGCCGGATCACCCTTCGGCGTCTACCGACCGGCTCGCGTGGCGGCGGCCGACGTTCCCCAGTACGTCACGACCCTCGGCGGAGCGACCTCCGTCGTGGACTCCGTCGCCCCACCGGGCGCGGGTCTCGTCGGGGTCGCCCCGCTCCCACCCCCGCCCCCGACGCCGCCGCCGGGGCCGACCCGGCCCGCTCCCCTCGGCCGGGTCGTCGGGACCCGATCGGGTGACAAGGGGGGGCACGCCAACCTCGGCGTCTTCGCGCGCAGCGACCGCGCCTGGGCGTGGCTCGACTACACGCTCACCACCGAGCGACTGCGCGAACTACTGCCCGAGACGAGTTCGCTGGTCATCGAGCGGCACCGCTTCGCGAACCTGCGAGCGCTCAACTTCCTCATCCACGACTTGCTCGAAGAGGGGGTTGCCGCGTCGAGCCGGTTGGACAAGCAGGCCAAGGGACTTGGCGAGTGGCTGCGCAGCCGCGTCGTCGACGTGCCCATCGACCTGCTCGAGTTGTGACCACGTCCGATGAGCTGGCGCGCCTCGCGGTGGACCTCGCGGCGGAGCACGCGTCACTCGACGCGCTGGTCGCGCCTCTCGACGAAGCCGACTGGCGCCGAGCGACGCCCGCCGCGGGCTGGAGTATCGCCGACCAGATCGGGCACCTCGCGTACTTCGACGAGGCCGCGACCGTCGCGATCCTCGATCCGCCGGCCTTCGCGCGCTCGGTCACGGCCCTCGCCGAAGCCCTGGGCGAGCGCGACCTCGACGAGGTGACTCTCGGCTGGTGGCGTGCCCAGCGCCCCCGTGACGTGCTCGCCGGCTGGCGAGCTCGGCGAGCCGCGCTCGCCGACGCCGCCCGGAGCCTCGATCCGGAACCTCGCCTGGCGTGGTACGGACCGTCCATGAGCCCGCGGTCTTTCCTGAGCGCTCGCCTGATGGAGACGTGGGCCCACGGGACCGACGTCGCGGACGCCCTCGGCGCGCACCTCCCCGCGTCCGATCGCTTGGCGCACGTGGCGCGCCTCGGCGTGCTCACGCGAGACTGGTCGTACGCGGTGCGTGGCGAGACGCCGCCACCCGGTGACGTTCGAGTCGTGCTGCGCTCGCCGACGGGCGCCGAGTGGACCTGGGGCGCCGACGGCGCCGAGACGGTGAGCGGCTCGGCCGAGGAGTTCTGCCTCGTCGTGACCCAGCGTCGCCACCTGGACGATACGTCGCTCGTCGCCGGCGAGCTCGGTCGACACTGGCTCGTGCGCGCCCAGGCCTTCGCGGGCGGCCCCACCCTCGGCCCACCGCCGCGAGGCGCGTCGTGAGTCTCGTCGAGTCCCTCGTCGACCGGCGCGTCTGCACGATCACGCTCGCCGACGACGCGCGGCGCAACGCGCTCAGTGCGGCGATGCTCAGCGAGCTGCTCGACGCGATCGACGGCGCCGAGGCCGATCCCCGGGTACGCGTCATCGTGCTCACCAACCGCGGGAACACGTTCTGTGCCGGCGCCAACCTCGTGGAACAGCGCGACGCTGAGGGAACCCGGCGAGCACCGGCGGGACTCGTCGAGCTGCTCCAACGAATCCGCCGGTCGCCCAAGCCCTTCGTGGGTCGCATCGCCGGCCACTGCGTCGCCGGCGGCGTGGGACTGGCCGCCGTCACGGACGTCTCGATCGCCGCCGCCGACGCGACCTTTGGCTTCAGCGAGGTCCGCCTCGGCCTCGCGCCCGCGATGATCGCCGTCGTCTGCCTGCCCACGATGCGCCTCGGCGACGCTCGCGAGGCCTTCTTGCGCGGCGCACGATTCGACGCCGCCCGGGCAGCCGAGCTCGGACTCGTCAACCACGTCGTGGCGCGTGACGAGCTCGACGACGCCGTTCGCGCGGTCGTCAACGACCTGCTGCTCGGCGAGCCGGGCGCCATCGCGGCCATCAAACGTCTCATGACCGTCGTGCCAACGCTCGACGACGACGCGGCCTTCGCCTGGACGTCGGAGCTGTCAACGCAACTCTTCGCGAGCGCCGCCGCGCGCGAAGGCATGACGGCCTTTCTGGAGAAGCGCTCCCCCGCGTGGGTCCGCGAGCTCGACGCGTAGTTACGCCAGCGAGCCGAGCACCGCGACCAGCTCGTCAACCGATACCGCGCCCGCGCGCACGAGGCGCCAGGTCGGCTCGGTGACGTCGACGACGCTCGAGACCACCGCGTGGCGCACGCCGGCGTCGAGCACGCCGGCCAGATCGCGCGACTCGGCGAAGGACTCAAGGACCGCGTCCGCGCTCGTGCACGGGGGCTCGCCGTGCCGATTGGCGCTCGTGAGCGCGATCGGCCCGACCCGACGAACCACGTCGACTAGCACGTCGTCGTCGGGCAGGCGCAGGCCAACCCCGCCCTGCGAGCCGACCACGCGTGCGAGGTCACGGGGCGCGTCGACGACGATCGTCAGTGCCCCCGGCCAGAAGGCGTCGGCCAGCCGGACCGCGCGGTCCGTCCAGTTGACGCCGAGCGCCGCCACGTCCGCCGCACCGGCGACGATCACCGGCAGGGCCACCGTGGTCGGGCGCCCCTTCAGGGTGAAGAGTCGGGCGACGGCCGCGGGGTGCGCGAGGGAGGCCCCGACGCCGTAGACCGTGTCGCTCGGCAGCGCGACGACGTCGCCGCGGCGCAGCGAGGCAACCGCCTGATCGCGATCGAGACGGGTCACGGCCGTCTCGCGACCAGCACGCGGGGATGGCCGGCGAGGTCGTCGAAGACCTCGACGCCAACGAGCCCCGCCGCGATCGCGGCACGGCGCGCGGCGTCGCGCTGGCGATGACCGTGCTCGACGACGAGTGCCCCGCCGGGAGCGAGCCACGGCGTCGCGCCGGCGATCACCGTGGCGAGATCGGCGAAGCCGCTGACGCCGTCGGCGTCGGGGGCGACGAGCGCGCCCCGCGGCTCGCGGCGAACCACGGCGTCGAGCTCGTCGTACTCGGCCAAGCCGACGTAGGGCGGGTTCGCGACGATGAGGTCGAACCGTCCGGCCAAAGACCGGTCGAGCCCTTCGTACCACGAACCCTCGACGAAACTCACCGCGCGCAGACCGAACCGGCGCGCGTTCTGACGAGCCAAGTCGAGGCACGCGGCCGACCGGTCGAGCGCGACGAGCGACGCGGTGACCCCTCGCTCGTAGAGCTCGTGCAGCAGGGCGAACCCGATCGCGCCGCTCCCGCACCCCAGGTCGGCGATCGTGGGCGCGGTAGTGGTGGCAACGGCGGCCAGGGCCCGATCGACCAGCTCCTCAGTCTCGGGACGCGGAATCAGCGCTCGCTCGTCGACGTCCAACTCCAAGCCGCGAAAGGGCCAGTGCCCGATCACGTACTGCAGGGGCTCGCCGGCCCGTCGGCGCGCGACGGCCGCGGCGAGCGCCTCGGGGTCGTCGATCGCCTCGATCAGCCAGCGGGCCTCGCGCCGCTCGAGACCGGCCGCGACGAGCGCGTCGGCGCTGGGCGCGTTAGCGCTCACCGCTCTCGGCCAGTTGTCGAGCTCGCTTGTCGGCGAGCAGGGCGTCGACGTAGGTGTCGAGGTCGCCGTTCAGCACGGCGTCGAGCGTGTACGTCGTCAGGTTGATGCGGTGGTCGGTGACCCGGTTCTCCTTGAAGTTGTACGTGCGGATCTTCTCGCTGCGTCCGCCGCCGCCCAGCTGGGATCGCTTGAGGTCGCCGAGCTCGTTCGCCTGGGCGTCCTGGGCGGCCTTCAGCAGTCGCGAACGCAGGACGATCATCGCCTTGGCCCGATTCTGGATCTGGCTCTTCTCGTCCTGCATGGCCACCACGATCCCGCTCGGCAGGTGGGTGATGCGCACCGCGGAGTCGGTCGTGTTCACACTTTGCCCCCCGGGTCCCGACGACCGGTACACGTCGACCTTGAGGTCGTTCGGGTCCAGGTCGACGTCGACCTCTTCGGCCTCGGGCAAGACGGACACCGTCGCCGACGACGTGTGCACGCGCCCCTTGGCCTCGGTGACCGGGACGCGCTGGACCCGGTGGACGCCGGCCTCGTGTTCGAGGCGGGCCCACGCGTCGTCCCCCTTGACGAGGTAGATCGCCTCGTCGAGGCCCCCCTGCTCGGACTCTCGCTCCTCGACGACCTCGAGCTTCCAGTTCCGCAGCGCGGCGTAGCGGCGGTACATCTGCGCGAGGTCCGCGGCAAAGAGGTTCGCCTCCTCGCCACCCTCGGCGCCCCGAATCTCGATGATGACGTTGCGGCCTTCGTTGGGATCGTGGGGCAGTAGCAGTGTCTCGATCGTCGCCTCAAGGTCAGTGATCGTCGCCTCAGCGCTATTCACCTCGTCGCGCCACAGCTCGCGGTCGTCGCCGACTGACTCGTTGAACATCTCGCGTGCGGTCGCGGCGTCTTCACGCGCGCGGCGCAAGCGCACCCACGCGGCGTTGATCTCGGCGAGCTCCTTGTGACGCCGCGAGAGGTCGCGCAGACGGCCGAGGTCCCGGGCGACGTCGGGATCGGCGAGGGCCGCCTCCACCAGGCGAAGTTCGCCGGCTAAGGCGTCGAGGGTCTCGTCGAGCGAGCGCACGGCGGTCGTCCGATGGCTTACGCCTTCGGAGCGCGCGCCTTCGAAGTCTTCTGGGCGTAGCGACGCTGGAAGCGCTCGACCCGTCCACCGGTGTCGACGAGCTTCTGCTTGCCGGTGAAGAAGGGGTGGCACGCGTTGCAGAGCTCCACGCTCATCACCGGCTTCGTCGAGCGCGTCTCGAAGGTGTTGCCGCACGAGCACGTCACCGTGCAGTCAACGTAGGCGGGGTGAATGTCGGTCTTCATGGAACTCCTTCGTGCGAGGGAAAAGTGTAGCGGAAAGTCAGCTCGTTGGTGCCGGGCCCCGGCCGATCTCGGCGAGGAACTCGCCGTTGGATCGCGTGGACTTCAGCTTGTCGATGAGCAGCTCCAAGCCGGCCGCCTCGCGGCCCTCGCTCGCGAGGCCGTTCAGCACCCGACGGAGCTTCCAGACCTGGGGCAGGGCCTCGCGGTCAAAGAGCAGCTCCTCGTGGCGCGTCGACGAGCCGTTGACGTCGATCGCGGGGTAGAGGCGTCGCTCGGCCAGGCGCCGGTCCAGACGCAGCTCCATGTTGCCGGTTCCCTTGAACTCCTCGAAGATGACCTCGTCCATCTTCGAGCCCGTCTCGACCAGGGCCGAGGCGAGAATCGTCAGCGAGCCACCTTCTTCAATGTTCCGTGCCGCTCCGAAGAACTTCTTGGGCGGGTAGAGAGCACCGGAGTCGACGCCACCGGACATGATCCGCCCCGTCGCCGGCGCGGCCAGGTTGTACGCGCGCGCGAGCCGGGTGATGCCGTCGAGGATGATCACCACGTCGCGGCCCTGCTCCACCAAACGCTTGGCTCGCTCGATCGCGAGCTCGGCGACGTGCGTGTGCTCTTCGGCCGGTCGGTCGAACGTCGACGAGATGACCTCCCCGCGCACGCTGCGACGAATGTCGGTGACCTCTTCGGGCCGCTCGTCCACCAGCAGCACCATCAGGTGAACCTCGGGGTTATTCGTCTCGATCGACTGCGCGATCTGCTTCATGACCGTGGTCTTGCCGGCCTTGGGCGGTGAGACGATGAGCCCGCGCTGGCCCTTGCCAATCGGGGCGATCAAGTCGACGATGCGCGGCGTGAGGTCGAGCTTGCCCTCGTTGGTCTCGAGCTTGAGCTTCTCGTCAGGAAAGAGCGGCGTGAGATCCTCGAAGCGCGGACGCAGCTTGGCGACCTCGGGATCAAAGCCGGCAACCGTGTCCAC
>JAKBCI010000101.1 GCA_021807965.1 Actinomycetes bacterium | reverse complement strand
GTCCGCCCCGACCGTCGGCTTCGCCGCCGCACCGGTCTTCACCCTGACGTGCACCCACGGGTCGCGGACCATCCACCGCACGGGCACCGACCCAGTCTGCCCAGCGAGGTGGCGATCGCGCTGACGGGGAGCACCGAAAACTCGGATGTCGAGACGAGTGGAGACCACGGGCGACCAACGAGCCCCATTGTTCGACCGCGGGCGCTGTCTGGCAGCACCCGCAGAAGGATGGTGAGGTGACCTCCATTATCAAGTACGCCGATGGTTTGGCTGCTCTCGACTTCTCTCCAGTTGCTTCCATGTGGGTCGAATTCGGCTTCGTGAGCCCGGGTAAGAGCACTCCGAATGCTCGCAACCAGGAGGTGTTGGCTGCTACAGCGAGATCGCCGAAGTCATCAAGCCGTAAGTGACAACTTATGCCAGCGTGCTCCGCTCGTCTGACGGGGTGTGTGACGTTTGCGTCGCTGCTAAGCTTGAATCCAGTTGTGGTGTCAGCGCCTGGCCTGACCTCAGTTCCCCTGGCACCGTTAGTGAAGATCATGCGGCTTGAGTGGGGGATGTCAGGAAGAGCAGTGGAAGACCCTCAGCTTGCAATTGATCTGATCAGGTATTGCTAGGCGACCGACAACTTGGTTAATTCGCGGTGAAAACTTGTCGGGAGCAGAGTCCAGAAGACAAGGGGCGGCTGGACTGTTGACATTTGTAAGTACCTCACGAAAATCGACGGCCCAGGCGATGCCTGGGCCTTCGTACCGTCCGGAACGGAATCTGCGGCGCATTTCAGTCTTTCGAAAGTCAGCGGGGTCCCGTGGCCCGGATGGTGACTCGACGTTCAACACGCATCTCCACCTTTCACCCAATACTCCCCGTCGCGCAGTTCCGTGCACCCCGGCTGCCGCCAGCGAATGAACAGCCGCGACGAGCCGACGTCACGAGCACGCTCGGGCAGTCGGCTACCAACCGTTGCACACGTATCTCCTGGTGCCGAAGTCGGTGGTGGTCTCACAGACGCTTTACAGAAAACTCTTCGGTTCCTAGTAACTACGAAAATTAGCGTCGAACTGTCGCAGAGTCCCGACTGGAAGCGAGGAATCGACATGTCCTTTAGCGTCAGCGTGGTACTCGCCATTCTCGCCGTTGCCGCCTTTGCCGGGCCGCTCATTGGGGAGTTGGTGGGCGTGCCCGGAGCGGTCGTGGAACTGTTGACTGGGATCGGACTCGCCTCTGTCGTCCCGAAGGATCTCACGACCAGCCACGGGGTCGTGGCGACCCTCGGCGACTTGGGGTTCCTCATCTTGATGTTCCTCGTCGGTCTGGAGTTCGACTTTGGAACGATTTGGCGCACGGCGCGCGCCAATGTGCTGTTCGGCGCGGGACTGTTCGCGATCTCACTCGTGACGTCGACCTTGTTGATCGGTCATCTGGCCGGGGCATCGTCGCTGTGGGTGCTCGCTGGAGCGGCCACGTCCGTAGGCGTCACCGTGCCGATCCTGCACGTGCATGGGTGGATGGGCCAGCGATTCGCCAACGACGTTCTGATGGTCGGCGCCGGTGCGGAGATCGTCTACCTCATGGTCTTGAATGCGCTGAGTGTGGCCAGTCACCACGACTCGCTCGCGACGACGGCGTTGCTCGGTGCACGAACAATCCTGCTCATTGGTTTCACAATCGCCGCTCTCGCGATGCTCAGCCGTGCCCGGCGCCGAGTCCCGCATCACTTCCACCGGTGGTTCCTGCGCGATGACCCCATTGAAGTCGGTCTGCGCGGGACCTTCGCTTTGCTTTTCGTGGTGGTCGCCTTCGCGGGGCTCGATCACATTCCGACCGTGCTCGGTGCACTGCTCGCCGGGGTCATCTTTCGCGCGGTCATGGGGAACGTCAAGACCATCCCATCGCGACTCACGAGTCTCGCCAACGCCTTCTTCATCCCCCTGTTCTTTCTAACCGTTGGGCTTCAGACGCCACTGCGCGCCGACGTCGTAGGGCTCGTCCCGATCATCGCCGTGGTGCTCCTGGTCATCAGCGTGCCGCGCCTCGCGGTGGCTCCGTACTTGCGCTGGCGGGGCTACTCGTGGCGCCTGGCGATCGCGGGCGCAACGTCGTTGATGGCGCCGCTCACACTCCTCATCGCGACCGCCGAGATCGGCCGAAGTAGCGGGCTGCTGAGCTCGCGAAACTATGGCGCCATCGTTGTGACCGCCGCATTATCCGCCATCATCTTCCCCGTGATCACCAAACGGGTGCTGCCTTATCGCCGCGAGGAAGTTGAAGTGACCACGGTAACCGATGATGAGGTCACGTTGAGCGGGTGAGCGACGATCAGGGCGAGGAGCGGGTTACGACTCCTCTTCTACGTCGCCCAATCGTCGCGTTGAAGTCCGTCGCCAGTCATCATCACGGTAACTCGCGCCGGCCTTACGTCTCACGGTATGGCAACAACCCGGAAATGGCCCGATGTGAGTGGATGTCGAGTTCCCAGGTATCACGGTAGACCCGCACTATTCCTATCTCGCGAGTCAGGACATCGTTTTGGGGTTGCCACGATTTGATGGACACGCAGCGTCGACGAGGTCCCTCAACCGAAACGAGTTTCCTCCAAGAACCGCCCGCTGAACTCCCGCGGCCGACTTCGATCCGATCGAAGAGTCGACGCCGGGCGTCTCACTACCCGTCACGGGCTTCTCCCGGATTCTCCGCGAACTGGCGAACCACGATGCGTGAGTTAGGCGGCTCCTACTCAATGGGATTACCGGTGAGTTCCGCGCCCCCGTCTGGTTTCCTCTCAAACGTCATCCACTGGGTCGCCGACGCCGATGGGTGGCCCGCCGTCCGGCGGATCCGGGGAGTAACGGACCGGCCGGACGGCGGGCTGGGGGGATCTACTGGGGCGGACCAGCGGCGAGGACGACCGAGGCGGTGGCGTGTGTGCCGTTCACGTCACTCCACGTGAGGGTGATGGTCTGACCCACGCGGAATTGGTCGATGATGTTCGCGAGCGAGTTGGGCGACGTTACCGTCGAGCCATTGACCGCGGTGATGACGTCGCCGGCCGTGAGTCCAGTTGAAGCGGCCGGCGAGCCTGGGATGATGCCGGCGATTGTTGCGCCGTTGCCCGAGGCAGTTGACGAGACCTCGACACCCAGAAAGGCCGTGGCCCCGAGGTGGATGGTGGCCGAACCGTGGTGCGCCTCGATCGAGTTAGCAATCGAGAGGGCGGTCGCGATCGGGATGGCGTACCCCTGACCGCCACTATTGAAGGAGACGGCGGTTGAGGCGGCAGTGTCCATCCCAACCACTGTGCCCGAGGCGTCGGTCAGGGCACCGCCGGAGTCGCCGGGGTAGAGGTTGGCGTTGATCTCGATGAGTCCTGACAACTGCTCCGATGTGCCATTGTCCTCACTCGCCGTGATCGACTGGTTGAGCGCGACGACGGATCCCGCGGTCATCGACGGGGTTCCACCGGCTCCGCCGGCGTTTCCCAGCGCGTAGACGGAGCTGCCGACGCTCGGCGCACTGGCGCTTGAGGAGACCGTCGCCGTCGTCAGGCCATGCGCGCCCTCCAGTTGGACGAGGGCGACGTCGGCGGTGCGGTCGTAGCCGAGGACCTTCACGCTGTAGGTGCGGCCATTGCCGATGTCCACGGCCGAGATCGACGTGGCACCACTGATGACGTGGTTATTGGTGAGGACCAGGCCGTCCGAGGACAAGACGATGCCCGTACCCGCACCGGCTGCTTGCTGATAGTTGTACGACGTGTTGATGTCGACGAGGCCCGCGGAGGTGGCGCGAACAGCGCTAGGGATGTTGGCCGACGTCGAGCTGCCACCGATGGGAGGGGAGCCGCCGAAGGGATCACCTAAACCGGGGATCCCGCCGAAGGGGAAGGTGTTCGATCCAGAGCCAGACGATCCCGAACTGGGTTCGATGGCGACGGCTGATTGGTTCGTGTGTCCCACCGCGAAGCCGATGGATCCCGCGGCGACGCCGACCAGAAGAAGTCCCGCCGCAGCAGCGGCGATGACTGATCGCCGGCGCACGGTCACCGTGGCGGAGCGGCCGGCTCGAGGTGAGGCGAATTCTGGCGCGTGCTCGAACACCTCGCTCGCTGGTGGTCGTCCGTCCGGGTACGAGGTGGTCCCGAAAGTCGACGCGTTCCCCTGGGCGGTGGGTGAGGGCGTCTCCTCGAAGTTCGGGGTCACACTGGCCCCGGACTCGTCCTCGATTGGGTCATGGGTCTCGTCACTCATGTGCTTCCCCTCTGCGAAGAATTTCTGAGTTGGTTGCTATCGCATCTTGGTGAGCGATTATGAAAATTTCGTGAGCGAATGTACTGAGTTGTCTAACAATTTCTTGAGCGGCCAGACCTAGTTTCCCGCAAGCTCCGTACACGCGACATCGACCGGCGTGCCCGCCGTTGTGCACCCACGGTCACGTTGAGCACCTGGCGGGGGACAACCAAGGCGCGGTTCGACCACTGGCCGTAGTTGGCTCGTTCGTCGGTTCGCCCGACTGATCAGCCGGTCCGCTGCCGTCGAGTTGTACACCGGGAATTTCGCGTTGAATTGGGTCGCCGCGCTACCACCCGTGCACTCATGCCACGGGATGCCACATCAAGATGGGATACGGCCTCCACCGCGCGTTGCTTTTCAGCGCAACCATCAAGCCATCTCTATCGCGGAGTAAGACAACCGTCGACTAGCCCCCTTACGGGTGCAGGCCGTATGCACTCTCGCAGCCGGGCCGAGAAGCATCCCTTTCTTCGATGCCGCTGTCGGCGACGGTGACTGGCGTCACAGCGTAGCCGTCCTACATGGTCACCGGCGGACCATTCCCGTGGTGTTCGCATCTCCGTGGGTTGGAGAAAACTCCGCGGAGCCGCTGTCGCGGGTCGACGCTGGGATGTCCAACCAAGATCCTCGTAATTGGCGACACTGTTCGCGGAGGGGCTCTGTCTTCGAATCAGCAACGCGGCCTGGTCGCGATCGACGATCGGTAGTAGCGCCTTACAACGCGGTGTCGATCGGTGCGCCATTCACATCGTGCCCAGCTCGTGGTGGGGTGCCACAGGAGCCATTCAACGCACCAAGGAGCCGGTGGAGATGGCGCGTCATCGTTCCCGTCAGCATGGTGAGGCACGACAGTGAGGTCAAGTTTCCTTGACAGCAAGGTGTGGTTTAGGTACCTTTACATTCATGCGTAATCGGGTCAGGGAAGAGCGGGTCCGCCGCGAGTTGTCACAGGCGCAACTGGCGGGCGCGCTCGGTGTCTCACGCCAGACAGTGATCTCGATCGAGAGCGGCCGGTACCTGCCATCACTGCCGCTCGCTTTTCGAATCGCGCGCTTCTTTGGGATGTCCATCGACACGATGTTCGATCCAGATGAGGAGGAATAATGACTCGAATTAGACTCTCCGGGCCGTGGACGCCGGTCTTTGCCGGTGTTGGAGGATCGGCGATCTCCTTGGCGGTCGGTTTGGGCCAAGGTAAGTGGGAGCCAATTGTCATTGGGGAAGTCGTGACGGCCATGGCGGTCATCGCCCTGTGCTTCGTTGGCGCACAGGACACTGACGTGGGCGCGGTGCTCGCGCGTCGGGCCGACGAACGCCAGGTGATCATCAGAATGAAGGCGTCGCGCGTCGCGGCCGTCGTTGGCGTGCTGGCCTCGGTCGTGGCGTGCGTAATCGCGGCCGCGAGAAACGGCACGTACTGGCCGTTCGAGGTCATCTATATCGCTATGGGCGTGTCATATCTCGTGAGCATCGCTATCTACGGCGCTGCTCCCAAGTCTGCTGGCGCCGTCGTCGACGACGACGCGGACCACGTGGATCCGTAAGTGCGGTCCCACCCGCCTGAACAAGTACCAGTCCCCCGAGCCATGAAAGACCGTCTCGTTCGGGTGGCGAGCTCGGTCACGAACATCGGCCCCGCAACCTTCGTTGTACCGTTCGCCGTCGTCGCGAGTCCTCCCCTAACGCGAGGGCACACTCGATGTCCACGTTGAGCTTGCCGTTGGGATGGAGAATCGTCCGCGCTAAGCCACGCCACGACGTCGAAAGTCGATCAGAGCAGCGTCGCACCTCGCCGGGTTCGCCGAGAATGACAGATGAGCGTGATACGGCTTCCGCGCTCCGTTGACGAGGTGAGACCCGAGGTGCGTTTCGACAGAGGTATACGCGTTTGAAGGTGAATTGCGGTGAGTGGGCCGTGAAGGCGAACGGTGTGCGCCACGCGGTTAGCGTCATGAAAGCGGCGGTTGCGAATTGACGAGAACCGCTACTTCTAAAGTTTTCCTGCGGACTTTACGTGATTCTCCTCGGGGTTCGTGGTCTGGTGACCGATCGTCATCCGACGTGGAACCTCCTCACTGATTGTCGCACCAACGCGACCGACACCTACCTCTCGGGAGAACGCGGCCGCCGGGGATCTGGTGTTGATACGCGAGGAGGGTCGGTCCCCACGTGGAGAGATTCCCCAATCGATTGATTGTGCGACGAGCTACTCCACCCAGTGCTGCAGTGGTGACCGGTCGCCCACGTGCCACACGTGACCGAATCGATCGATGAACGAGCCTCGCTGATGAAAGCCCGAGGTTGCTCGGTA
>JAKBCI010000100.1 GCA_021807965.1 Actinomycetes bacterium | reverse complement strand
CTTCCGATCTGGTGCCGCGCGTCAGGTGTATCGCGACGAAAGCATCGCCCCGGCGCGACGGCGTGGATCGGCAGCGTACCCTCGGCGACCGCCGCTTCCATCAAATGAACTTGCGTCGGTGACGTATGGGTGCGCAACACCACGGTTTCGGGTTCACCGAGGTCGACGTAGAAGGTATCCCACATGCCCCGTGCCGGATGCGCCGGAGGAATGTTGAGTGCTTCAAAGTTGTACCAGTCGCTCTCGACCTGTGGGCCGTCAACCACGCGGTATCCCATCGCGACGAACACGTCCTCGAGTTCGGCCTGCGTCGAGGACACGAGCCCGGTGTGTCCGAGGGTCAGCGGCCACGGCCGCGCGCTGACCACGACGTCGCCGAGGTTCAGACGGTCGGCCTCGAGCCGACGAGCCCGCGCGTCTGCCAGCAATGCATCGCGGCGCGACGAGATCGCCTCTTGCACGACGCGACGCGCCTCTTGCAGACGTGCCCCGACTTCTCGCCGTTCTTCCGGGTTCAGCTGGGCGAGCGAACGCTGCAGCGCCGCCAACGCTGAACGCCGGCCCACGATCACGGCGTTCTGGTCGTCGAGCTCCTCAATCGACGATAGGTTGGCGATGGTCGCCACGGCCCGCGCCACGTGATCAGCAATTTGACCAGCGAAGCTGGCGGGTATTGCGGCTTCGGGGACGTTCATACGCCACCCAGGCTAGATCGGATCACCCCTGGCGCGTTTCCCCCCGCCTGCCAGCGAGACACGAAGGCGATCAGTGACGCGGCCACGCCGGCGTTCAACGACTCGATGGAATCCTCCATCGCGATGCTCAGGCGCGCCGAGCAACGTTCGACCGCGGTCACGTCGAGACCGTGAGCCTCGTTGCCGATCACGACAACTGACGGTCCTGAGAGGTCGCACGCCAACAGGTCAGTGCCGCCGCGCACGACCGTAGCCCACGTCGTTGCGCCTCGCGATTCGAAGTGGGCCATGGTGTCGCTGAAGTCCGCCACGCTCACCGCCACGCTGAAAATCGAACCCGCCGTCGAGCGCAACGTCTTGGGATTGAACGGATCGACGCTCTGGCCGGTCATAATCACCGCCGAGGCTCCGGTGGCGTGCGCCGAACGGATGATCGTGCCCACGTTGCCGGGATCGCGAAGGTCGTGCAAGACGAACGTTAGACGCCCGGGCGCGATGGCCGTTACCACCGGCGCGTGAAATCGCGCGGTCGCCATGACCGGTTGCGGCGTCTGCGCGTCCGCCACCTTGGCCAGCGTCGCTGGTTCGAGACCGAAGCTGCGGATACCGCGCTCGCGTGATCGGCGAAGAATGTCCGCCACGTCGGCGTGTTCAATCGACGACGGATCGACGTACACCGCCTCGACCTCAACCCCGCATTCGAACGCGGCGCGTACCAAGTCGGGTCCTTCGAGCACGCACACCCGCTCGCGCCAACGCAACGACCGCTTCGCCATCAGGCGACGCACCCGTCGCACGCGCTGGTGCGTCGAACTAAGCGTCTCGAGCAGGAGATCCTACTTAGCCAGTGCCGCCGACGCCTGGGCCACGAGGGCACCGAAGGCGGCGTCATCGTTCACCGCGAGGTCAGCAAGGATTCGCCGGTCGACCTCGATACCCGCCGCATTGAGGCCGGCGATGAATCGGCTATAGCTGACCCCGTGCTGACGCGTACCCGCATTGATCCGCTGAATCCAGAGCTTGCGAAACTCGCCCTTGCGTGCCCGACGGTCGCGGAACGCGTAGACGCCCGAATGCTGAACCGCTTGGTTCGCTGCGCGAAAGGTACGGCTGCGGTCGCCGTAGTAGCCCTTGGCCTGTTCGAGAATCGCCTTGTGGTGTTTTTTGGCGTTGACCGCCCGCTTCACTCGTGCCATATCAATGTCTCCTCACTTGAGGCCTACAGGCCCAACATCTTCTTGACGTTCTTCTCAATGCCCGGCGCAATGTCCGTCTCGCGGCCGAGCCGGCGAGCTCGCACGGAACTCTTCTTTTCCATGATGTGGCCCCGGAACGCCTTGCGTCGCCGTAGTTTGCCGCTGCCGGTGATTTTGATCCGCTTCTTCGCGCCGCTGTCGGTCTTCATCTTTGGCATCTCAGCTCTCCTCGATCGATTCACGAGACGGGTCGTGAGACCCGTCCAACGACGCCGCGGCCTTCGCGACGTCACCACCCTTGCTCTTCGCGCGCTTCTCTGGACCCAGAACCATAATCATGTTGCGTCCGTCAATCTTCGGCGCTGACTCGACGCGAGCCAACTCGCCCACCTTCTCGACGATCCGGTCCAGGATCTTTCGACCCAACTCCGGGTGCGCTGACTCGCGGCCTCGAAACATAATCGTGATCTTGACCTTGTGACCATCGGTAAGGAACTTCTCGACGAGTCGAGTTTTGGTGTCGAAGTCGCCTGGACCGATCTTCGGACGGTACTTCATCTCCTTCACGCCGACGTTGGTGGTCTTGCGACGCGACTCCTTGGCCTTTTGCGCCTCGTCGAATTTAAACTTTCCGTAGTCCATGATTCGGCAGACGGGCGGACTCGCGGTCGGCGCGATTTCGACCAGGTCCAGATCCAGACTTCGGGCGAGCGCCAAGGCGTCACGACTCGACATAACGCCTCGTTGATTACCCTCGTTGTCGATCAGCCGAACGGTCTCCACCCGTATCCGCTCATTGACGCGGTGGTCTCCAGGTCCTGTTGCGATATCCCTCTCCTTGCTCTACGCGACGCCACGGCGTCGCCACGGCAAGCGAGGCGATGACTCTGAACCCGGCGTACTGCGCATACCCAGGTGGACGTTGGCGTCGCCAACCTCACTTGCTATGAACTGCCCGTTAAGGCTAGCAGACGTCGTGACGCCCCTACGAACCACGCCGCATTCCCGATGGCTCGGGTCGAGTCAACCCACTCCCCTTACCTCGCGTCACTAGGTAGTATCCAGTGCCAGTGCAGACAAACAACGGCGCCATCAGGTCCGCGATGCCCCCGCCGAGGCGCGCTACGAATACGTCGCGGTGTCGTGACCGTCACCCAGCCGGTTCGCGGCGACGCCCACGATCGTGAAGCACGACGAGTGAGCAGTAGCCCTCGTGCGCCCTCGTGGGTCGGGCGCGTCCTCGACCACCCCCTCACCCGGGGACAACTCGTGCTCGCGTGGTCGCTCATTGGCGAGCTTCTGTACGTCGTGACCAGGGTTCTTGGTGGCATCGACTCGGGAGATTCCTTCGAAGTCACCGTGCCGTCGTGGGCGATTGCACATGGGTCACTCGCCTGTGCGTTCCCGAGCGGCGGTGTCGATGGCAACCCGCTCGGGGCGCCCCTCTACGCCTTTTTGACCGCCGGGCCCGAGGCGTTACTTCGTATCGGGCACTCGGTAGCGTTTCCCAGCGCTTCCCAACTTGGTCGCCACTGCGCAGATGCCGCGTCCGCCATCGTTCACTGGGCACTCTTCGCGAACGTCACGGCATCGACGCTGCAGCTGAGCTATGTGGCCCCGGTCGCGCTGGCCATAGGGGCGGTGATCCTCGTACGCGCCACCGGCCGCGGTGGGCGCGTCTGGGAGCCCGCCACCGTCGCACTGCTCGTGCTCGCCGCACCGGTGATGTCAGCCTTTGTGGACTATTTTCACCCCCAAGACCTCCTCGCCCTCGGACTCATCCTCGCGGCGCTGGGCGTCGGCGTGCGCGGCCACTGGGGCATCGCGGGCGCCCTGCTCGCCTTCGCCTTCACGTCCCAGCAATTCGCGGTGCTGGCCGTGGCGCCCCTGGTCGTCATCCTCGTGGGCCGTGAACGGTGGCGCTTCTTGTTTGGCCTAGGCGCGGTTCTACTTCCGGCGAGCGCCGCGCTCGACGCCGTGTCGTCCTCGTCGGCGCTACGAGTTCTACTGCTCGGCTCGGACCGCATCACCTTGGGTGCGAACCTCTTTACGCCGCACGGCGGAACCGTGCTCTGGGAGGTCCACCTGCACGGTGCACCACTGTTTCTGATCACTCGAGCAGCACCGATCGTCGCTTCGATCGTGCTCGCTCGCGTGATCGCCCGCCGGCGACCCGACGTCCTCGCCGACCCGGTCCTCGTGGTCTCGCTCGTCGGCGTCAGCCTCGCCCTGCGGCTCGTCTTCGAGGTCAACCTCTTCGGGTACTACTTCGCCGCCAGCGCGGTGCTGCTCGTCGTGCTCGAGGTGCTCGAGGGACGGTTGCGCGCCGAGACCTTGGCCTGGCTGAGCTTGAGCGGCGTCGCGTTCTTTCCCGCGCCGCAGAGTGCCACGACCGTTCAGGTGGCGTACGTCTTGGTGATCGCAGTCGCCGTATTGGCACGAATACTCCACGGACTCTGGCACCGTCACGCGTACTGGGGTGCCATCGCGTATGCGACGGCACTCATCATCGTGAACACGGCCTTCACGTCGCCCTTCGTGCACCGAGGACTCGATGTACCGAGCTGGGCGTGGCAGGTGATTCTCGTCCCAGCGGTGATCGGACTGCTCGCTCGTCCCCTCATTGCACTCGTGCGGCCGTCGAGCGCCCTCGCGCGTTGACGTTGTCACGAGGTCGCGCCGACGCCTCGATGGCCGCTACCGTGGAGTCGTGGCCGAGCCAACCGACGCGACGTCCGCCGACGAGATCGACTGGCTGCGCGCTACCCCCGTGGAGACGATCCTCGGGAACCACATCTTTCACCTGATCCAGCTGGCGACCGTCCACCTCGCGGCGACGCCGGCGAACCTGCCCGCCGCTCGGCTGGTCATCGATGTGGTTGGCGCCATGATCCGCGAGGGCGCCGAGCGCCTCGGCGAGCACGTTGATCTCTACCGCAACGCACTGGCCGAGGTTCAGCAGGTGTACGTTCGCGCCGCGCGCTCGAGCGAGGCGAGCTAGTCACGCCCGCGAACGTCGCGCACCTCGTCTCGGCCCAGGTGGCCCACGACTCGTTCGCCGACCGCCTCGGTTCCGTTGTCGATGCGCCGCGACCCATCCGCAATGTCGACGCAATGAAAGTACCAGCGCTGCGCGCCGTCATCTAGCCAGCCGTCGCCCCGACGCACATCGAAATCGACTACTACGCCGGCGACGTTCATCGGCCCCGGCGCTGGCGAAGCAGGGAAACCATCTCCACCGCGCTCAGCGCAGCCTCGCGTCCCTTGTTGGTAAGATCGGGCAAGGATCGCTGCAGTGCCTGGTCGACGGTATTGGTGGTCAGCACGCCAAAGATGACGGGCACCCCGGCAGTGAGCTGCACATCTTGCACCCCTCGTGCGCACTCCCCAGCCACGATGTCGTAGTGACCGGTCTCCCCCCGAATCACCGCGCCCAGCGTGACGATCGCGTCAACGGTCGACGGTCCGTCGGCCAACGCCAGGGCCATCATCGGTATCTCGTAGGCACCGGGCACCCACGCGACGGTGATGTCCGACGCCGCTACGCCCGCCTCGCGAAGTGCCGCCAGCGCTCCCTCGAGCAGGCGTATGGTGATGGCGCCGTTGAAGCGAGCCGCGACCACCGCGATGCGCAGGCCCCGCCCATCGTGATCCCCCACGAGGTGCGTCCCGGCCAACGCGCGTAGCGCATCGGCGCGCGCCGGATCGAATTCGGTCTCCTCACTCGACGTCATCGAGTCCCCCCAGCAGGTGGCCCATTCGCTCTCGCTTCGTTCGCAGATAGTCAATGTTGAAGGGCGTCGGCAGGCTCTCAATGGGCACGCGCTCGACGATGTTCAGACCAAATCCTTCCAGACCACCGTACTTACTCGGATTGTTCGTCATCAGGCGCATCGACGTCACGCCGAGGTCGACGAGGATCTGCGCGCCGATTCCGTATTCTCGCGAATCAACCGGCAGTCCGAGCTCCAAGTTTGCGTCCACCGTGTCGTGTCCGTCTTCTTGGAGCGCGTAGGCACGAATCTTGTGACCCAGGCCAATACCCCGGCCCTCGTGGCCGCGCAGGTAGACGACGACGCCAGCGCCTTCCGCAGCAATCTTCGCCATCGCCGTCTGTAGTTGCGGACCACAGTCGCAGCGTAGGGAACCCAGGGCGTCGCCGGTTAGGCACTCCGAGTGAACGCGCACGAGCACCGCGGCCGCCGCCGCGATATCGCCGTACACCAACGCAAGGTGCTGCTCGCCGTCGAGCACCGATTCAAAGACCAGCGCCTGGAACGTGCCCACCGTCGTCGGCAGCGTCGCCTCGGCGACGCGCGTTACCAGTTTCTCGTGATGACGGCGATAGCGGATCAAGTCGGCGATCGTGACAATCGGCAGATGGTGACGGCGGGCGAACTGCTCCAACTCGGGCAGACGAGCCATGTCTGACTTGTCGGCGCTCACGATTTCGCACAGCACCCCCGATGGGTATTTCCCCGCGAGTCGACACAGATCAACCGTGGCCTCCGTGTGACCGGCCCGCTTCAGCACCCCGCCCGCGCGATAGCGCAACGGAAAGATATGACCGGGACGGCTAAGGTCACTCGGCGTCGTCGCGGGATCAATCAACGCTCGGACGGTGGCCGCACGGTCGTGTGCGGAGATGCCGGTTGTCGTGCCGTGGCGGTAGTCGACCGTGACGGTGAATGCCGTACGCTGCGCCTCAGTAT
>JAKBCI010000099.1 GCA_021807965.1 Actinomycetes bacterium | reverse complement strand
CGATCGGGGCATCCTCGAAGACGATGTTCGCTCCCTTGCCGCCGAGTTCCAGGGTGAGCCGCGTGCCCCGGTCGCCCAGGCGCTCGTGAATCGCGCGCCCGACCGCGGTCGATCCGGTGAAGGCGATCTTGTCCACGCCCCGGTGCGCGACGAGCGCGGCGCCCGTCGCGCCGTCGCCGGTCACGATGTTGACCACGCCCGGCGGCAGCTCGGCCTGCTGCACGATGTCGGCGAGCACGAGCGCACTGAGGGGCGTCGTCTCGGCCGGCTTCAAGACGCAGGTGTTGCCCGCGGCGAGCGCGGGCGCCAGCTTCCAGGCCGCCATCAGCAGCGGGAAGTTCCACGGGATGATCTGGCCGGCGACGCCGAGGGGCTGGGGGTCGGGACCGAACCCCGCGTACTCGAGCTTGTCCGCCCACCCGGCGTAGTAGAAGAAGTACGCCGCGGCGAGGGGTACGTCGATATCGCGCGTCTCGCGAATTGGCTTGCCGTTGTCGAGCGACTCGACCACGGCCAGCTCGCGTGAGCGCTCTTGGATCAGCCGCGCGATGCGAAAGAGGTACTTCGCGCGCTCGGATCCCGGCGTGCGCGACCAGCCGCCGTCGAAGGCGCGGCGGGCCGCGGCGACGGCGCGATCGACGTCGTCGGCGCCGGCGTGGGCGACCGAGGCGAGCGGCGTCGCGGTGGCCGGGTTCAGCGTGACGAGCGCGGGGTGCGCGGCGGGGTCGGTGAAGGCGCCGTCGATAAACAGTCCGTACTGCTCGGCGATGCGGGCGATGGACGCGGACTCGAGGGCCGGCTCGTAGGCGAGCGAACCGAGTTGCGATCGTTCAAGTTGTCGGTCGGTCACGTCAGTCTCCACTGAACTCGTCGGGTCGCACGTAGGCGCCCCGGTGTTGCTTCGCGCGCTGCATCAGCAGATCGTTCACGAGTGACGACGCACCGAATCGGAAGAGCGCCGGGCTCAACCAGAGTGACCCGGCCGTCTCGTTGACGATGACCAGGTAGCGCACGGCGTCCTTCGCCGTGCGAATCCCGCCGGCGAGTTTCACCCCCACGAGACGACCGGTCGACTCAGCGAAGTCGCGCACCGCCTCGAGCATGACCAGCGCCACCGGCGGCGTCGCCGACACCGGGACCTTGCCCGTTGAGGTCTTGATGAAGTCGGCGCCGGCCAGCATCGCGAGCCAGCTGGCCCGGCGAACGTTGTCGTAGGTGACGAGCTCACCGGTCTCCAGGATGACCTTTAGGTGAGCCGGCCCGCAGGACTCTTTCACGGCGACGATCTCGTCGAAGACCTGGCCGAGGCGGCCCGAGAGAAAGGCCCCACGATCGATGACCATGTCGATCTCGTCGGCGCCGGCCTCGACGGCGCCGACGACGTCGACCAGCTTGAGCGCGAGCGGTGCTCGTCCCGACGGGAAGGCCGTCGCGACCGAGGCGACCTTGACCGGCGCCGAGCCCAGGGCCTCTTTCGCAACCCGCACGAGGTCGGGGTAGACGCAGACTGCGGCCACCGACCCGACGGTGTCGTCGCAGGGATCGGGACGCACCGCCTTCGCACAGAGCGACGCGATGCGCCCGGGGGTGTCGGCCCCTTCGAGCGTGGTGAGGTCCACCATGGAGATCGCGAGGTCGAGGGCGGCGAGCTTGGCGCCGCGCTTGATCGAGCGCGTCGCCAGCTTGGCCGCGCGAGACTGCGCCCCCACGGCGTCGACGCCCGACAGGCTGGCGAGGGCGCGGCGCAGTTGCCCTTCCGACTCGACCAGGGGCAGCGCGCGCGTCGACGGAATCCGTACGGCGCCCTCGTCGGCGACGAACCGCAGCGGAGTGGTCACCTCGCCCACGCTAGCAACACGTCGCGCGCGAGCGCTCTGGTCAGCGCGCGTAGCGCGGCAGCTCGTCGGCGCGGCGGCGCTCGTCGAGCGTCGGCGCCGAGGCGTCCTTGTCGCTCAGGATGGGCGCGACCGCGAGGTTCCAGGGGACGCCGATGGCCGGGTCCATCGGGTTGATCTCGAGCTCGACGGCGGCGTTGAAGGGCGACGAGAGCAGGTAGGTGAGCGCGGCCCGCTCACTGCGCACGACGAAACCGTGCGCCACCCCCGCGGGCAGGTAGACCGAGCGGCCGTCGCCGGCCTCGAGGTGCACGACCTCGAGCGCGCCGAAGGTCGGCGAGCCGACGCGGACGTCCACGATGACGTCGTCGAGCGAGCCGAAGGCGCACGTAACCACCTTGGCCTGACCTTCGGTGGCGAGCGAGTAGTGCAGTCCGCGCACGACGTTGCACACCGACATTGAGAGATTCGCCTGGCGCACCGTGAAGGCGATCCCCGCGCCGTCGAAGTCGGGACCCTTGAACCACTCGCGAAAGAAGCCACGATCGTCGCCCCACGTCGGGGACTCCAGGATCATCAGGCCCGCGATGTCGCGCGCGAGCAGGTTCACGCGACCGCCGTCTTCAGCGGGCGCCACCACGCCTCGTGCTCGCGGTACCACGCCACCGTGGCCGCCAGGCCCTCGTCGAAGTCGACGCGCGGCACGTAGCCGAGCTCGTCGTGGATCTTGGTCCAGTCGACGCTGTAGCGCCGGTCGTGACCGAGCCGGTCGGCGACTGGTCGCACGCTCGACTCGTCGGCGCCGGCCAGGGCCAGCAGCCGCGTGGTGAGCTCTCGATTGGTCAGCTCAGTGCCGCCGCCAATGTTGTAGATCTCACCCGGCCGGCCGCCTTCGAGCACGGCGAGGACGCCGCGGCCGTGGTCGTCGACGTGGAGCCAGTCGCGCACGTTCAACCCGTCGCCGTAGAGCGGCACGGGCAGCCCGTCGAGCAGGTTCGTCACGAACAGCGGAATGACCTTCTCGGGAAACTGGCGGGGTCCGTAGTTGTTCGAGCAGCGCGTCACCATCACCGCCAGGTCGTAGGTCCGGTGGTAGGCGAGCGCGGCGAGGTCCGAGGCCGCCTTGCTCGCCGAGTAGGGCGAGTTGGGCTCGAGCCGGTGATCCTCGCGCCACGATCCCTCGGCGATGGAGCCGTAGACCTCGTCGGTCGAGACGTGCACGAAGCGCGCGACTCCGGCGCGCCGCGCGCTCTCCAGGAGCTGCTGGGTGCCGAGCACGTTGGTCTCAAAGAAGGTCCGCGCCCCCGCGATCGAGCGGTCCACGTGACTCTCGGCCGCGAAGTGCACCACCGCGTGCGCGTCGGCGAGGGCGGCGTCCACCACGGCGGCGTCGTTGATCGAGCCGTGCACGAAGCGCCCCCCGGCGGCGAGCGCCTCGGCCATGTTCTCGCGACGCCCCGAGTAGGTCAGCGCGTCGAGCAGCACGACGTCGTCGTAGCCCAGTCGATCGGCGTCGGCGAGCAGCAGCTCCGCGAAGCGCGACCCGATGAAGCCGGCCGCCCCGGTGATGACTACGCGCATGGTCTACCTCGGCCTCGAGCGGTGCTTGGTGGACTCTTATACTACTGGAGTGAAGGGAATCATCCTGGCCGGCGGCAGCGGCACCCGGCTCCACCCGATCACCCGAGCGGTATCCAAGCAGTTGCTGCCGATCTACGACAAGCCGATGATCTACTACCCGCTCAGCACGCTCATGCTCACCGGGCTGCGCGACCTGCTCGTGATCACGACGCCCCACGACCAGGCGGCCTTCCAACGCCTGCTCGGCGACGGCGGTCAGTTCGGACTCTCGCTCACCTACGCCGTCCAGGCCCACCCCAACGGCCTCGCCGAGGCGCTGATCCTCGGCGAGGACTTCCTCGACGGGGACAAGTGCGCGCTCATCTTGGGCGACAACCTCTTTCACGGGCCCGGCTTGGGCACCCACCTGCGCCAGAACACCAACGTCGCCGGCGCGCTGATCTTTGCGTACCAGGTGAAAGATCCCGAGCGCTACGGCGTCGTCGAGTTCGACGACGACGGGCGCGTCTTGTCCATCGAGGAGAAGCCCGCGGTGCCCAAGAGCACCTACGCGGTGCCGGGGATCTACTTCTACGACGAGCGCGCGAGTGAGTTCGCGCGCCGCCTGACCCCGAGCGAGCGCGGCGAGCTCGAGATCACCGCGCTCAACAACGCGTACCTCGAGCGAGGTGAACTTCGCGTCGAGGTGCTCGCGCGATCGACGACGTGGCTCGACACCGGGACCCACGAGTCGCTCTACGAGGCCGGCGGCCTGATCCGCACCCTGCAGCACCGCACCGGCCTGCGCATCGGCGACGTCGAGCAGATCGCCCGCGACCAAGGTTGGATTTAGCCTCGGGGCGAGGGCGGGGGCGCCCGACGCGTAACATTGCCCAAAGTCGAAGGAGGGTCCATGTCCACGATCGCCGTACCGAACCCGCGTCGCGTCCTCGCCGACGCCATCTCGTCGTCGCGCGTGGCCGACGCCGTCCTCGTCGCCTCGGGGGCAGCCCTCGTCGGTCTGCTCGCCCAGGTGACCATCCATCTCGGCTTCACGCCGGTGCCGATCACCGGCCAGACCCTCGGCGTGCTGCTCGTCGGCTCGGCGCTGGGCTGGCGCCGCGCCAGCCTGTCCATGGCGCTCTACGTGGTCGCCGGCATTGCGGGCGTCCCGTGGTTTGCCGACCACACGAGCGGCGTGCCGATGGCCACGTTCGGGTACCTGGTGGGCTTCGTCGCCGCGGGGGCAGTCCTCGGCTGGCTGGCCTCGCGCGGTGGCGACCGCACCGTCGCGCGTGCGGCCGCCTCGATGGTCCTCGGCGAGATCGTGATTTTCGCGATTGCCGTGCCGTGGCTCGCGGTGAGCCTCCACGTCGGACTGGGAACGGCCATCTCGCTTGGCCTCACGCCGTTCATCACCGGCGAGGTGATCAAGGCCGTTCTCGCCGGCGTCGCGCTGCCGTCGACCTGGCGACTGGTTGATCGGGCCGATCGCTAGTCGAGGGGAAACCCGAGGGTCGTGAGGATCCCGCGGTAGGCGACGCGCTTGTGATGCGCGAGCACCGCGCGATCCTTGTGGGCCATCGCGCCCGCCACCTCGACGGCGCGCGCGAGCAGTTCGCGCTCGGGCGCGATCGACTCAACGACGCCGGCCGCGAGCGCCGCGGGTCCGCCGAAGCGACGCGCGGTCAACAGCGCGTCGATCGCCGTGGCGCGCGGCAGGCGATTGAACAGGATCGCCGCGTACTGATCCTCGAGGGTGATCCCGATGTCGGCCTCGTTGACGCACCAGTACCCTCGGTCGTCGCGCATGACCCGGTAGTCGAAGGCGCAACTGAGCAGGGCGCCGCCCGCGAAGGTGTGTCCGTTCAGTGCCGCCACGGTGTACGCGGGAAAGACCAGGAGTCGAGCCACCGTCGCGCGCAGTCCCTCGAGGAGCCGACCGAAGGCGGACGGATCGTCCCCGTAGCGCTCGAGGTCGAGGCCGTTGCAAAAGAACTTGCCCTCCCCCGTCACGACCACCGCGAGGGGTCCGTCGCGCGCCTCGAGCTCGTCGAGGCGCGCGCCCAGCGCGCCGAGCGAATCGTCGTTGATGCGATTCTCCCCGTCGCGCCACGTGACTACCGCGACCGGGCCGTCGTACTCGAGTGAGAGGTCCACGCACCGACACTACGGCCCGCGCCCACCATGGCGCGACTACATTGATCACTATGCCTGACGACTCGCCCGTCACTGAACCAGACGTCTCCGCCGAGCGACGCACCTCGCAGCACTGGGTGTGGACCGGTCACCACCGACCCCCGGTGCCGCGCGCCCTCGTCGACGCGATGGCCGTCGGTTGGGGTCCGACGTCCCTCGAGGACACCGTGCACCCGGCCACCGCCGAGTGCGCCGATCGACGCGCACGAATCGCCCACGCCTTTAGCGGCACGACGCTCGTCGTGGCGGCCGGGCAGTTAAAGGTGCGCGCCAACGACACCGACTACCGATTCCGTCCCGGCACCGACTTCTTCTACCTGACTGGCTGCGCGGAACCGGACTGCGTGCTGGTCATCGCGCCCGGGGCCGCGGCGCCGCACGCCACGCTGTACGTCCCCGAACGTCGAGACGCACGCAGCCACGCCTTCTTCACCGACTCGCGGTACGGCGAGATCTGGGTCGGGCCCCGTCGCGGCGTCACCGAGTCCGCGCAGCACTTCGCCCTCCACACGGCCCCGCGCGAGGACCTCGCGAAGGACCTCGCCGCCCTCGGCGCCACCACCATGGCCACGGTGCGCGGTTTTGACGCCGAGGTGGATGCGCTGGTCGAGCCGAGTGAACTCGACGAGCGCCTGGTCGTGGCGCTCAGCGAGCAGCGCCTCGTGAAGGATGACTTCGAGCGGCGCCAGCTGGAGGCCGCGATCGCGCATACCGTGCGCGGCTTCGAGGACGTCGTGCGCGCACTGCCCGAAGCGGTAGGACGAAGCGAGCGCGTGATCGAGGGCATCTTCAACCTGCGCGCCCGCGTCGAGGGCAACGACGTCGGGTACGACACGATTGCCGCCAGCGGCGCGAACGCCACGGTGCTGCACTGGACGCGCAACAACGGCGTCGTGCGCGGCGGCGACCTGCTGCTGCTCGACGCGGGTGTCGAGTGTGACCAGCTCTACACCGCCGACGTGACGCGCACGATGCCGATCAACGGTGTCTTCACCCCCGTGCAACGCCGCGTCTACGAGCTCGTGCTCGCCGCTCAGGACGCCGGCATCGCGGCCGTGCGTCCC
>JAKBCI010000098.1 GCA_021807965.1 Actinomycetes bacterium | reverse complement strand
TTCATGTGCAGGGCGACGAGCCCGACGCGAAGACGCGACATTGGTTTCACGACTGACCGGCCCAGGCCTTAGCAATGATCGCGAACGAGCGTGCCCCGGGATCAACGTGACCCAATGAACGATCGCCGAACCCCCGCGCTCGCCCCAGTTTCGCGACGAGTTCCGTCGTCGAGAGCGCCCCTCGCTGCGCGGCGTCAGCCGCCGTACTGAGTACTCGATCCATCGTTACGTCGTCACCATCACGAGCCTCCAGGGTTGCCACAAAGGGCTCAATTGCGTCGACCATCGTTGCGTCACCCAGCGACGCACCCCCTACCTGTTTCACCATCTCCAGACCGCACCGAAAGGCCCGCGCCAACTCAGGTAGATCAATCGTGGCGTCGTCGGCCAGTTCAGCGCCCACCGTTGTGAACAGCAGAGCGTACAGCGTACCCGAGGCACCAGAACAACGCCGCATCAGCGACTCACCAATTTCCTTGAGCACGAGGCCCGCGGAGGCTTTCGCCGTATCGACTTCGTCGACCGACCCTTCAAAGAGCGCGGCCAGCGAGCTGCCCAAATCACCGTCGCCAATCGTGGCGTCTAGCGCGTCGAGTTCGCTCGCGGCCACGCGAAGTTCGCGCGCGCTTCTCGTCAGCATTGCCACCACTTCCGTAGCGTCAAGAGAGTCAGGCAACACGGTTTTCTCCGTACACGTTGAACGCCGGTGAGCGACACTCGGAGTCCCACAGGGCAAGCAGCTCGTCGTCGAATCGACAGATCGATACTCCTACGCCAGCGGTTGCCAGCGTTGTTGCGTATCGGCCGGTCCAGAGCCGTTCGACGCCTACTCCGCGTTGGTTGAGCCATCGCTTCGCCGCTCGGGCGACGAGTGTCACCTCTAACACCGTCATCGCTCCCGCGTCGTTCACGATCACACCACATCGTTCACCCGGTTCGACCTGCAGGTCGGTCGCGACTCGCTCAACCAAGAGTTCAGCGATCGAGTCAACGTTGTCCACCCTCAGCACTTCTCCCGTGCTGTCGCCGTGAACGCCCGCGCCAACCAACGCGGTCCCGTCGGGAACCGGCGAGATCGCGTTGCCCGTAATGGGATTGTGGGTGCCCTCGAAGACGGCGCCGAGCGACCGAACGTTGTCACGGACCTTCACTCCAATTCGTTCGCATTCGCTCAGCGAGAGTCCGGCTTCCGCAGCTGCACCAATGATCTTCCACGCAAACAAGAGCCCAGCACCACCTCGCCGGTCCGGACCGTGCAGCGGCGAGGTTGAAATATCGTCCCAGAGACGCAGCATCCGGCAATCGGGACCCGCTGTTCCCACCATCCGAAGGGCCAACTCAGCACTCAACACGTCTCCGCTGTGATTAGAAACACACAAGAGCACGCCTGCCCCACGGTCCGCTGCACGGATGCCGGCCGCAATCGCCATCGGGCCCGGCGCCGCGAAGAGCTCGCCGGGAACATTCACGTCGAAGAGTCCTCGACCGACGAGGCCCATCATCGCTGGCTCGTGACCAAGCCCGTTGCCTATTACCAAACCGACGCGTCCTCGCTCTTTAGGAGTCGTTCGAACAATTGGCCCCTCGGGAGAACGAGAAATATGGTCACGCCAGACGTCCACGTACCCATCGATCAACTCAGCAGCGAGTTGTTTCGGATCGTTCACCAGGATCTGACGACAGTGGATTTCGCCCATCGAGTCGGTAACGACGTTGTTGGTCATGAATTCGTCACCCCACCACTTTGACTCGCCAGAACTGCATGGTACCGCTAAACAAACAGGTGCGCAACCTCACACTGTATGTATTAGGCCTTTACATTCAATTTTGACGAGTGTTACCATGTTTTTCTATCACTCTGTGAAGGAGGACCTGTTGGCGGCGAATACTCCATTTTCAGACGTGTACCGCCTCAGTACTTCTGGTCGCTTTACCATCCTCGCCATCGATCACGGCGACGTCTTGCGTCACCACTTTGCCCTCGAGGGGGTCGAGATGACCGACTCACGGCTGAAGGAAGCAAAGCTGGCCGTCGTACGATCACTGGCCCCACATTGCTCCGCCGTACTTGTCGATCTTGAGCTTGCTGAAGAGCCGGAATTCGTCGACCTGAAAGCGGGTGCTGGCTTCGGTCTGCTCGTTTCGGTCGACGAGGCGGATTACGACGTGGTACACCAACCACTGCCATCGGTCCCCGACTCCGATCAGATCGAGCGGGCGAAACGAGCGGGTGCAGCAGCACTGAAGGTGGTCGTGTATTACGACCGAGACTCCGTCGACGCGGACGCTCGACGCGAGCGGATCGGCGCCATCGCCGAGATGGGTCGGCGGGCTGGTCTCCCCCTGCTCGTGGAGCCACTACCGACTGGTCGCGTCGACGAGGCCAGTTGGCCAGTGGAGCTCGTCGCGCGTGACATGGCCGACGCTGGTGCCGCCATCGTCAAGGTCCCCTTGCCGAATCAATCAGCGATCGAGACGCGCGAATTGGCCGAACGCATTACGGAGCTGCTCGGGACAGTACCGTGGATCATTCTCAGCTCTGGCGCCGCATTTCCAGAATTTCTCGAACGACTTCGTGGCGCCATGGCTGGTGGGGCGTCAGGTTTCGCGGCCGGCCGGTCGCTGTGGGATGACCTCATTACGCGACCCGATGACCACGATGCCACGTCTGATGCCCTGCGCCGCTTGAACCTGGTGATTGAGGCCACGATCGGCGAATCGCCCCTTGCGACGCCTGGCGCGACCACTGACTGAATGGAGTATTAGATGACCCATGGCGCTGCTGCGACCGAGCGGCTATCCGGCTCGTCACCGCTCACCAGGATGCGCTACATCGAAGACGTGCTGCGCGACCGGGGACAGGTTTCCGTTAAGACACTGGCCTACGAACTTCGGATCAGCGAGGTCACGGTTCGCCGGTACTTGGACCAACTAGCCGCACGGGGTCTCGCCGACCGCTCACGCGGTGGTGCCGTTCGCGTCGATGCGCCTCTCTCCGACCCGCTTTTCACGGCGCGGCGAGCCGCGCAACACGACTCCAAATCACGCATCGCCAAATACTGTGCCGCCCTTATTCCTGATGAAGGCACGGTGTTCATTGGCGGTGGCACGACGACCTGCGAGGTTGCTCGCCACCTCATGGTTCGACCTGGTCTCACGATCTTCACGTCCAACCTCGCTGCGGCGTCGCAGTTTCGATCCGATGGCGCGACGGTGTTCGTAATCGGTGGCGCGATTCGCGGCGCGTCCTGTTCGCTCGTTGGCGACTTGACGCGAAGTTCGCTGAGCCACCTGTGGGCCGACTTCACCATCATGGGAGCTGACTCCATCTCGGCGAAGTCAGGGGCGATCACCGAAAGTACCGAGGAGGCGGACGTCGCCCGACAGATGATTGAAAATACTCGCCTGGGCGTTGTGTGCGCCGTTGACGCCTCCAAGTGGACGGGTCAGTCAGGCCACGTCGCCGCGTCGCCACACGAACTCGCCGCTGTCGTCAGCGAGCACATCCCCGAGATCGAACACTGCGAATTCGCACGATTAGGAGTCCAGGTGGTAGACGCCGCTCGCACGGAGGAAGGTGTGGTTCCCACGAGATGAACGCCTCGACGACCAAATTGAGTGTGCACAGCGCGCTGTGGGTCGAGCGCTGGGGCGAGGACCTGAGTTCGCATATTGCTCGAGCCGGCGCGTTGGGTTTCGATGGTGTCGAACTTTCGTTGTTGGGTTTGGAATCAACGGAGTCACGTTTCCTCGCCAACGTTGCGCGCGACTGCGGTGTCTCGCTCAAATGCACGACTGGCCTGTCGACTGACTCGGACATCTCGAGTTTGGACGTCGCGATTCGTCGACGCGGCGTCGACTACCTGCGACGTTGTGCCGACCTCGTTGTTGCGCTCGGATCCGATTTGCTGACCGGCGTCATCTACGCGCCCTGGGGTACGTTTGGTGAACCGGCGACCCGTCAAACAAGAATGCACTGGGCCGCCGAGTCGCTTGCCGCCGTCGCACCTGATTTCGCCCAGCGCGGAATAACGATGGGGATCGAGGCCATCAACCGATTCGAAACTGACCTAGTAAACACTGCTGAACAGGCCCTAGCGCTGGCCGACGAGATCGCCGCGCCGAACGTTGGCGTGCATCTGGACACCTTCCATATGAATATCGAAGAACGCGACGTTCGCGCGGCGGTGACGAAGACGGCCTCAAGGCTTGTGCACGTACACATTTCAGGTTCGGACCGGGGGCGGCCGGTCGCGGAGAATTTCCAGTGGGACTCACTATTCCGAGCGCTACGCGACATCGCCTATCAACAATGGATCGGTGTGGAGATGTTTGTTCAATCGGATGTCCCCGTTAGCGCTGATCTGCGGATCTGGCGACCCATCGAATCCTCGCCGAACCACGCGGCGGCCAGTGCCCGACAATTCATTCTCGAAAGGATTACTCATGTCACCGACTAACAGTTCGACTAGCGCTCAGGCGATACGGGTGGTGTTGGATTGCGATACGAAGAATGAGATCGACGACCAAATGGCGATTGCGTACGCCTTGGGGTGCAACGCAATCGACGTCGTGGGAGTCGTTTCCGTTCAGAACACGGTAGCGAGCGGTCCAGATTCGTTAGCCATCTATCACGAAGAAGCCGAGCGCATCGTTGCCCTCAGCGGCGTCATGGACGTGCCCTGTCGACGAGGGGCTAATCGGCCAATGGAGCACATCGACGACGTGGTGGCGAGCGAGGGATTGGACTTTCTCATCGCCGCCGGTGAACAGGGACCGCTAACGTTGCTGGCCACTGGTCCCGCGACGGACGTCGCGGCCTTCGTGCAGGTTGCGCCCCAGGCCGTCCAAGAGAACGTCCATATCGTCTGGGCAGGCGCGTTCCCCGACGCCGATACTTGGAACGCGCACAAATTCGGCGAACTCAATGCGCGAGCGGACATTGCCGCGTGGCGACGCGTTTATCGAAGTGCGGTAAACCTAACCGTCCTTCCCGGCTGGCCGGCGGTAGAGAAGGTGCGAATGCCGTGGCAGGCGTGCGTTGCCAACTTTCGTGATCTTCATACGCCCTTGGGCGAGTACCTGGCTGAACTGGTGACCGAGTACGTTGCCTCGCGACGGGCCATGGACATGGATGTCGAGCGCTCCAGTTATAAGGTCCTCTGGGACATCGTCAACGTCGCACTGATCTCCATACCCGACGCGGTACCCCTCACCTCGTTAGCCCTCCCCGACGTCGACCCCGCCGGCGTTCCCTCCTGGGATGCCGCATCCGGGCGACGTGCACCGTTCGCGATGGACGTTGACGCTCCGGCGATTCTCGCCGACTTCTGGTCAGCGTTGCGCGACCTATCACGGAGGAGCGACGAACCGAAGCGATCGGATTCGTGAGGCTGGTGCCGGTCCGCTCTGGCCGGCGGGGAAGGTCTGCGGTTCGCCCCGACGCACTCCGCTCCAAATTCGTTAGCCCGGATCCCGACGTTTTCAGGCGGCTACGAATCGGAGGGCGCCTTATCGGGTGCCGCTCCACACGAGACGTACCGACGTCTGTTGCATTTGAGCCCACAGCGTTCGCTCCGAAACTACCCGACGCCCATCCGCGATTCGCATAATGCACGTTCGTTCCACCAGCGGCGCACGATTTCGAACGCCGAGCAGTGGCGCGGCGGCCTTGGACGCCAATCTAGCGCTCACCGTCTCCTCGCCAACACGAAGGTGTAGTCCGCAACTCCGCTCCAGTGACTGGTACAGGCTTTGCTCTAAGCCGAATTCGGGAAAGTCGCTCGCGCGCAGCGTTCGGCCAAACGAAGTTGGAATACTCGCGAACGACAAGTAGACGGGTATCCCGTCTAGTGAGCGGAGCCTCACGACGCGAATCAACGGCTGTGATTCGTCTAGGTCGAGATCTCTCGCTACCTGCCGATCAATGACTTCACCGAACGAGATCAGCTGACTCGTTGGCACGTGCCCCGATCGCAGTGCCGTCTCCGTGAACGACGATAGACACGGCACGTCCCCTTGTCCGGGTGACGACACGAACGTCCCCTTGCCTTGACGAGACTCCACCAGTCCCTTGCGTCGTAATTCGCCAAGGGCTTGACGAACAGTTAATCTGCTCACTCCGTATAACTCGGCCAGCCTCGCCTCACTCGGTAGGTTCGTCCTCGGCGAGAGGTCCCCGACGTCGATGAGGCGCGCAATGGCGTACTCAATCTGACGGTACAGCGGTACGGGCGAGTCGTGGCGCACCCGGTGCTCGTCCCACGTCGCCATCGACGCCATCAATGACCCACCTGCGCATCGCCCGTCGCCCAACTAGTGGCGTCCTCGCCGATTGCGCGTCTGCCGTCATATCGCGCGAAGGTCCACGACACGTTGCGCCCAACCGCACACCACGAACGCGAAGATGGGGAAATGTTCGCCGTGTGTTTAGCCATTGACCAATTCTCGAACCACTCGGACCACAACCTCGGTCTGAGGAATATAGGCATCCTCAAGCACGGGACTAAATGGAACCGGGGTATGGGGAGCCGTCACCATGCGGATCGGGCCTCGTAGATCGCCGAAGCCCCGCTCACTGACCATTGCCGCAATGTCGGTGGCGACCGAACAGCGGGGGTATGACTCGTCGACCACAACGAGGAAGTGGGTACGCGAGACGGGTTCTAGAATCGCGTGGG
>JAKBCI010000097.1 GCA_021807965.1 Actinomycetes bacterium | reverse complement strand
ATTCGCCCGATTGGCGTGGGAGCGCCTGGGTGAGTCGGGAGAGGACCAGTTGAACCAGGTGGCGGTGTCGGTGCGCTGTCTCCAACGTCGCGATGGCACTACGCCCGAGAGTCCCGACGAGGAGGAACTGGTCGCGATCGTGGCCAAGTCGTACTGACGCCCTTGAGCGCCCAGTGGTCCGTTCTGACGCGACGCTACGCGTTGCCGATGGAGGGCGTAGACTGCTACACTGACGTGACAGTCCGCCAAGGACGTTTGGACTCGTTTAAGCGCGGGCCTCGGGCCCGCGCTTTTTCGTTGTCCCCGGCGACGCAGAGAGGAGATGACCATGGATCTGGAGACACCCGTGCGATCACTCCTAGCCTCGCTGGACATGGAACTCTACGACCTCGAGCTCGTGGCCGGATCCCTGAACGTCGTTGTTCGGCGCGACGGTGGGGTGGACGTGGATAGTCTGGCGCGCGCCAACCGAGCAATCTCGGCGTGGTTGGACGAGCACGATCCGATCCCGGGACACTACACGCTGGACGTCTCGAGTCCCGGATTAGAGCGGCGTTTGCGCACGCCCGAGCACTTCGCGAGCGCGGTTGGTGAAGTGGTGACCTTGCGCGAACGCCGAGACGGCGACTCGACCCGGCGACTCGAGGGTCGTGTCGTGCGATCGGATAGTACGTCGGTGACCATCGATGACGTCGAGCACGGCGAGGTCACGGTGCGACTCGACGCCATTGAGCGTGGCCGAACCGTCTTTCACTGGGGGCCAGAGGCGACGGCCCCGAAGCGGACGGCTGCTTCGACGGCGAGCAAGAGAGGCAAGTGATGGCCAACTTTGAATTTCTAGAAGCGTTGGGACAGATCGCTCGCGATCAGAACATCGACGAGGGCGAGCTGCTCATCGCGCTGGCCAACGCGCTACTCGCCGCGTACAAGCGCCGACCCGACTCCGCCGAGGACGCCGAGGTTGAGATCAACCCCGAGACCGGCGAAATCAAGGTGTGGGGTCTGGAACTCGACGTTGAGGGCAACGTCACTCGCGAATGGGATGCTACCCCCGAGGATTTCGGCCGCATCGCCGCCCAGACCGCCAAACAGGTTCTCATGCAGTTGATCCGCGATATCCAACGCCGACAAATGTACGAGGAGTTCGCCAACCGCGAGGGCGACATCGTGTCGGGAACCGTACAGCAAAACGACAACCGCTACACGCTGCTCGACCTCGGTCGTGTCGAAGCGCTCTTGCCCCAGGCCGAGCAAATCGCCTTTGAGCGCTACGAGCACGGTGCGCGGATCAAGGTGTACATCGTCGAAGTTCGCAAGACCAACAAGGGTCCCCAGATCGTTGTGAGTCGCACGCACCCGGCACTGGTCGCCAAACTGTTCGAGATCGAGGTGCCCGAGATCGCCAACGGCATCGTCGAGATCAAGGCCATCGCTCGCGAGCCCGGTCACCGCTCCAAGATCGCGGTGGCGTCCAATGACGCGATGGTGGACCCGGTAGGCGCCTGCGTGGGCGCCCGCGGATCGAGGGTTCGCAACATCACGAACGAGCTTCGCTCCGAGCGCATCGACGTCGTGCCGTACACTGACGACCCCGTCGCCTTCATACAGGCCGCCCTGGCGCCAGCGAGGGTGCGCGAGGTTCAGCTGAATGACGAAGAGGGGCTCGCCACGGTTATTGTGCACGACCAGCAGCTGTCGCTGGCGATCGGTAAAGAGGGCCAGAACGCTCGCCTCGCGGCTCGACTGACTGGCTGGCGCATCGACATCCGTTCGGAGAACGAGGGCATCGAAGAAGAGGTGGTCGACGAGGTGTGGACCGAGAACGACGTTATTGTCGACGAGACCGTCCACGTGGAGAACGTGGACGGCGAGGTGGTCGTTACCGAGGAGTCGGCGCCCGCAATGGGGGATCAGGCATAGCCCCCCAACGGATGTGCGTGGTCTGCCGCGCGCGGCTGGAGGACTCGTCGATGCAGCGCGCCGGGCGACGCCGTGACGGTACGTGGTACCTGGGCCGAGGAGTCGGCCGAGGGGTGTGGTGGTGTCGCGACGGCAGTTGCGTGGCTCGGCTGGAGTCGAGGACGTTGTCGCGAGCGTTACGGGTGGCGTTGACGGCGGCGGACGTCGACAACCTGGTTGTGCTGGTTCGCGACGCGGCGGGCTCGACGGGGCCCGGGTTGTGAAAGAATGAGAGACGGTGTGCGCTCGTCGCACGCACTTCGATGTAAGGGAACGTTTTGGCGCTGAAGAAGATCCGGGTACACGAGCTCTCCAAGGAGCTCGGGATGACGAGCAAGGAGTTGCTGGCGCTCGCTCAGAAGTTGGGCATCGGCGCGTCCAGCCCGTCGGCGTCGATCGAGGACGCCCAGGCCGATCGAATTCGGCGCCGAGCCGACGCGGACGGCTTGCGCCGAGCGGTCCAACCCGAGGAGCCGAAGGGCAAGACGTCGCGGACGGGTAAGTCACAAGGCGACGTCACGCTAGACCCGGCCCCGGTTGCCGAAGCCCCAGCACCGACGCCAACCGAGGTCGCTGAGTCGTTGGTTCGTCCGGTGGCGACCCCGCCGACGACGCCACCGACGTCGTCTCCTGACACTGAAGTACCGGAGGCCCCGCGCGTCGTGCGCAGCCGCGCGGTCGTTCCCAAGCCCGCACCCACGCGGACGATCTCACCCGACGGGCCCACCACGATTCGCCCGACGCAGCGGCCCTCTGGGGCAGAGGGCGGCGACGCGACGCAGCCGCGACGTCCGCCACTGTCGATGAGTGGTCGGCCGATACCGCCGCCCCCTGGACGACCACTCAGTCCCTCGGGTCGACCAATCCCGCCACCCCCGGGCGCTCGTCGTCCCGTCGGCAGCGCGCCCAGCCGTCCCGGCGCTCCCGGGTCACGACCGACGTCCAGACCGTCCGGTCCGTTGCGAACGGGCGCGCCACGTACCGGTGGTGCGGGTTTTGCTGGAACGAGGACCGGCCCCGGCGCGGGCTCTCCGCCGGCGCCGGGACGCCCGCCAGCTCGTGGATCGGGCGGACCGCGTGGCTCGCAGCGTAAGGCCACGCGTCGGCGTCGCCGCACAATCGAAGAGCTCGAGCCCACGCAGATGACGACGTGGCAACCGAGCAACGCACCGGTTCCCGACGGCGAGATCATTATTGAGCGTGGTTCCACGGCCAAGGACGTGGGGCCCAAACTGAACCGCAGCGCGGCCGACATCATTCGCTTTCTCTTTCTGCAGGGTGAGATCGTGACGGCGGTGCAGGGTCTGTCCGATGACATGATCGAGCTGTACGCGGCCGAAGTTGGCGCGTCCGTTCGCATGGTCGATCCCGGGGAGCAGCAAGAGGCGGCACTCCTCGCGAAGTTCTTTGACGAGGACGATCTCGACGACGAGATTGCGGCCACGCCGCGACCACCCGTGGTGACGGTCATGGGTCACGTCGACCACGGCAAGACCAAATTGCTGGACCAAATTCGCAAGACGAACGTCGTGGCCGGCGAGGCGGGAGGGATCACCCAGCACATCGGCGCCTACACCGTATCGTGGCACGGCCGCACTATCGCGTTTCTCGACACGCCGGGCCACGAGGCGTTTACTGCGATGCGCGCGCGGGGTGCCAAGGTAACCGACATCGTCATCCTGGTGGTGGCGGCCGATGATGGCGTGATGCCCCAGACCGTCGAGGCGATCGACCACGCTAAAGCGGCGGGTGTGACCATCATTGTGGCGGTAAACAAGATCGATCGCGCCGACGCGAACCCAGACCGAGTCCTGCAGCAGATCAGCGAACGTGGACTGGTGCCGGAGAAGTGGGGCGGCGATACCATCTGCGTCGAGATCTCCGCCCTCCAGGGCATCGGTATCGACGAGTTGCTCGAACAGGTCTTGCTCGTGGCTGACGTGAGCGAACTAGTCGCGCGGCCGACCGGCCGGGCGGTGGGCACCGTGCTCGAAGCCAATCTCGAGGTTGGTCGAGGACCAGTCGCGACCGTCATGGTGCAAAAGGGTTTGCTCGAAGTCGGTGATCCGGTGGTGGCCGGGGCCGCGTACGGCAAGGTCAAGGCGTTGATCAATGACCAGGGACGCTCGATCAAGTCAGCCGGCCCCTCGACGCCAGTTCAGGTCCTGGGCTTTAGCGAGCCGCCGCTGGCCGGAGACGAGATGCGCGTGGCGGACGACCTTGGCCACGCTCGTTCGCTGGCCGAGGCTCGCGCGCAGCGCGTGCGGCTCGTCGGCCACCAGCCGGTAGCCTCGTCGAGCGGCGCACGGTTGGAAGACCTGTTCGAACAGATTCAACGCGGCGAGACGGCGACACTCAACGTGGTCCTGAAAGCCGACGTGCAGGGCTCGCTCGAGGCGTGCACGGAGTCGCTGCGCAAGCTCGAGCGCGACGACGTGAAGTTGGTCATCGTCCACCGCGGCGTCGGCGGCATCACCGAGAATGATGTGCAGTTGGCCAAAGCGTCGAGCGCCACGATCATTGGGTTCAACGTTCGCCCCGATCGACGAAGCCGCGAACTAGCCGAATCCGAAGGTGTAGAGATACGGACCTACGAGATCATCTACAAGTTGATCGAAGAGATCGAGGCCGCGATGCTCGGCCTCCTGTCGCCGGTCTTCGAAGAGGTCGTCACCGGCGAGGCGGAGGTCCGCGAGATCTTCCGCGTGCCGAAAGTTGGGGCGATCGCGGGGTGCTTCGTTCGCGAAGGCGTTATCACGCGCGGTTCCAGGGTTCGCTTCTTGCGCGAGGGAACGATCATTTGGAAGGGCACGATCACGTCGCTGCGTCGCTTCAAGGATGACGCTCGCGAGGTCCAGGCCGGTTTCGAATGCGGCATCGGGCTCTCGGACTACCAGGACCTGAAAGAGGGCGACGTGATCGAAACCTACGACGAGCGCGAGATATCGCGCACGGCGTAGCGATGGCGAACGCGAGCGGACACCACGCGTATCCGCGCACGGCGCGGGTGAACCAGATCCTGCGCGAGATCATCTCCGACGAGTTGGTGCGCCTCTCGGACTTCGACGAAGACCTGGGCCTGCTCACCGTCACCGGTGTCGACACGTCGGGCGACCTGCGCCAGGCGGTCGTGTTTTTCGATTCGCTGAGCGACGCGGCCCGCGCGGCGCTCGACGAACATCGTCGACAGCTGCAGAGCGCCGTGAACCTCCAGACTCGTCTGAAGCGGACGCCAAAGTTGTCGTTTCGCGCTGATCCGGCCGTCGCTCGCGGCGAGGCCGTTGAGGAGATTCTGCGTCGACACCGTGACGATGACGACTAGCGGAATGCTGCTGCTCGATAAGCCAGGTGGCGTAACCAGTCACGACGTGGTGGCTACGGTTCGACGAATCATGGGCGAACGACGAGTGGGCCACGCCGGAACGCTCGATCCGATGGCGACGGGACTCTTGATCGTGGCGATTGGCCCAGCCACTCGACTGCTGCGCTTCGTGCAAGCGGCGACGAAACGGTATTGCGGAACCGTTGAGCTCGGCGTCGCTACTGATTCCCTCGACGCCGACGGCGTCGAGGTGGAGCGAGCGCCCGTGCCCGACGTCGATCTCGCAACGGTGCTCGCGGCTGCGGCATCGCTGTGCGGCCCCCAGCGCCAGACGCCGCCGATGGTGTCGGCGGTGAAGGTCAACGGGCGTCGGTTGCACGAACTGGCTCGCCGAGGCATCGAGGTGGACCGGCCGGCCCGCGACGTCGTCGTCGAGTCATTCACCGTGCGCGCGGGCGCCGATCGGCACCACTGGGACTTCGAGGTCGTCTGCTCCACCGGGACCTACGTCCGGGTGCTGGCGAGCGATCTCGCGCGGCGTCTTGGCACCGTGGGTCACCTCAGCGCCCTGCGCCGAACGGCGATCGGACCCCACGACGTGTCAAGTGCGGTCAGCCTCGATGATCTCGAGGCGACCGTCACCGAGGGCCGAGCGCCGCTGATGGCGACGACGGCTATGGTCAGCGGACTGGCGACCGTCGTCGTTAGCGATCGCGATAGGTTTCGGATCCTTCACGGACAACGAGTTCGGTGCGAGTCCACGGAGGCCGACTGGTTGGCGGCGATCGACGAGCGGGGCGAGCTCGTGGCCGTCCTATCGCGGCGTGGTGACAGCTGGCAGCCGGCGGTCGTCGTCGCGTCGGATGTTGACGCGCCACGCCGGTAGGTTGACGAAATGATCGTGTGGCGCGACGGCGACTACGTGGAGCTCGACGAACGACGCAGCGCCCTGGCGATCGGTGTCTTTGACGGTCTGCACCGGGGCCATCAGCTGGTTCTGGAGCGTGCCCGGTCGCTGTCGCAGTACGGCTCGCGATTCGCGGTGGTGACGTTTTATCCTCATCCGCTGCGCACCCTGCATCCGGACCGCGCGCCGGCAGCCATTGAACGGCTCGACCAACGGCTCGAGGACTTCGAGCAACTGGGCGTGGAACTGGTCCGCGTGTTGCACTTCGACGAGCTACTGGCACTCGAGTCCGCTGCCTCGTTCGTCGAGCGCGTCGTGGTTCACGACCTACGCGCCGCCGACGTCGTAGTCGGCGAAGATTTTCGTTACGGCCACGATCGAAGTGGCGATATCGCGACGTTGACGAGCGCGGGGCTGCTCGACGACTTCCGCGTGCACGCGTTGTCCCTGGCCGGTGACGGGTCGCGCTGGTCATCGACGGCGATTCGTGGCGCCGTGGGGTCGGGTGGTGGGGCACGC
>JAKBCI010000096.1 GCA_021807965.1 Actinomycetes bacterium | reverse complement strand
GACCGGCGGTTGGTCGTTGACGGTGCTCGGGACGTCACCGAGAAGGTGGCGCGACACCTCGCCACCGTTCAGCGACCGCGTGAGCACGGGCACCAGCCAGCGCTCGCCAATGGCCCCTCGACGCTCCGGGTCGCCAAAGACGAACGGCTCTTGACGCAACTCGCCGTGTTCGAAGCGCACGAGCGGGTGCCCACCCTGCAAGATCCAGGTATCCATGACGTCACGAACGGGCTGGCCCGAGACCGTCTCCAGGGCGTCCCAGAGATCGCGCGTCACGGCGTTGGCGTAGAGGTGCTCGCGCAAGTAGTGGCGGATGCCGTCGCGAAAGGTGGTGTCGCCGAGATACTGCTCGAGCATTCGCAGCACGGCGGCGCCCTTTACGTAGGTGAGTAGGTCGAACATGCCCTGGGTATCATCGGGCGACACCACCTCGTACTCGATCGGTCGCGTGGTCGTCAGTCCGTCGACGTGTTGGGCGAGATCGGTCTGCACCGCCTGGTCGGCCCAGATTCTCCACTGGGGCCGGTAGGCGTTCGTGCACGTCAGCTGCATGAACGTGGCGAAGGCCTCGTTGAGCCAGATCCCTCCCCACCACTCCATGGTGACTAGGTCGCCGAACCACATATGGGCAATTTCGTGGTGTACGACCTCGGCCACGCGATAGATCTCGGCGTGCGACGCCGTGGCCGGGTCGACGAGCAGCGCGGTCTCACGATACGTAATGCACCCGAGATTTTCCATCGCCCCCTGGGCGAAGTCGGGTATCGCTACCATGTCGAGCTTCTCGCCGGGGTAGGGGATATTGAAGTAGTCCTCGAAGAAACGCAGCGCGAAGTCGCCGGCTTCGAGTGCGGCGCCCGTGAGGTGGCCCTGACCGGGGGGAGAGACGACGCGCAACGGTGTGCCGTTCACGTCGAGTGGCTCGGTGACCTCGAAGGGGCCGATGACGATGGCGACGAGATACGTCGACATCACCATCGTGGGGGCGAAGGAGATGCTGCGATGACCGTTGCCAAGGTCAGTGTTGGCCACCTCGGGTGTGTTCGAAATGGCGAGCAGGTGGCTGGGCACCGTGAGATTGACCTCGAAGGTCGCCTTGAAGGATGGCTCGTCCCAGCACGGAAAGGCACGCCGCGCGTCGGAGTGCTCGAATTGGGTTACCGCGATTGTTCGCGTGACCCCCTGGTCGTCGGTTAGCGATGAGCGATAGAAGCCGACTAACTGGTCACCGAGCACGCCGGCGAAGGCGATCTCGACAGTGGCGGGCCCGGTGGGAATCGTCTCGAGCAGCGAGAAAGTCGCTGTCTCGTACGTGGGGTCAAAGACGGGCTCGATCGAACGATGGCCGGTGCCGTGACTGGTGACGATCGCGGCGCCGAGCTCGAGGTCCTTCGCGTGCATGGTGATGGCGTCGACTGGTTCGGTGACGTCGACGTCGATCTCGACGCGACCGGTGAACGTGGCGGCGTCGAGATCCGGCGCGAGGTAGAGCCGGTAACGCAGCGGGACGACGGCGCGCGACAAACGGTAGGGGTTGGAGGGCTTCATAGTTGGAAATCTTACGACGAAATCCTCTACGCTCGCTGAGTGACAACTCCGCCAACGCCCGTCTCGCTGCGCGTGAAACCGGGACCAACGAGGCTGGCGGTCACCGGCATCGGCAACGCGCTGTTGGACATCATCACCCAAGACCGAGACGAGGTGTATCGCGAACTTGGACTGGTGAAGGCTGCCATGACGCTGATCGAGGCCGATCAGCTCGATGTGTTCTATCGCGCGATGGGTCCCACGATCGAGATGTCGGGCGGTTCGGTGGCTAACTCGATCGCCGGCATCGCGGCCCTCGGCGGGACGTGCGGCTACATCGGCAAAGTGGCCGATGACGAGTTCGGTGAGCGCTTCGCCCACGACCTGCGCTCGATGGGCGTCGAACTCGACCTCGCCATTGCGACGCCCGACGAGGGGGCGACGGGACGCTGTCACGTCTTCATCACGCCCGACGCGCAGCGAACCATGGCTACGTACCTCGGGGCGTCGAACCAACTGCGCGTCCTTGACATCAACGAGCGGCTGATCTCGCGCTCCGAGATCACGTACGTCGAGGGGTACCTCTACGACTTGCCGCCGGCCAAGGCGGCGATTCGAACGGTGGTCGACTTCGCGCACCAACACGACTCAATGGTGGCGCTGTCGCTGTCCGACATGTTTTGCGTCGAACGACATCGGCGAGACTTTCTCGAACTCGTCACGAACGACGTGGACGTGCTCCTCGCCAACGAGTCCGAAATTCTCGCCCTCTTCCAGTTGCCGCGACTCGATCTCGCCTTTCGGGCGCTCGACGACCTGGGCGTGCTCGCCGTCGTGACGCGCGGTCCGCTGGGCGCCGACGTGTTGACCTCGAGTGGGGTTGTCGGCGTTCCCGCGAGCGAGGTCGACGACGTCGTCGATCAGAACGGGGCGGGCGACCTGTTCGCCTCAGGTTTCTTGTACGGTCTCGCCCTCGGCGCTGACCCCGTCGAGGCCGCCGAACTCGGCTCGCTGTGCGCCGGCGAGATCATTAGGCACCTCGGTGCGCGACCCGAGAGCGACCTCGAGGCATTGGCGGTTGGGGTCGGACTCCTGTAACGCGGCCAGCGCCGGTGAGAGGACTTCGCACGCCGCGGTCACGACGAGGATCGAAATCTCGCTCGACGCCGCTAGCGTCCCTCGGCGTCGAGTTGCGCGTCAAGCGTGGCGGTGCGAATGGTCTCCCAGCGCACCCACGCGACGGCGATCGGAACGCAGGCGACGAGCATGAGCGCGTCACCCCCGATCCACATGTACGCGCCGCCGAGGTGAATGTTCGCAATGATGGATGACGTGGTCGAACCCGCGGGCGCCAACCGGGCGTAGGCCGAAAAGGGATTGTGCGTCGTCATCACGAGGGCGAGACCGGTAAAGGTGTCGACCGGAAACCCGGCCATCACGTAGACCAGGCGCAATCCGGGATGAATCGTTCGGCCACGCTCACGGCCAAAGGCGACGCGAAAGAAGAGGTATCCCACGACGAGAAATGCGAGGTGTTCGGCGTCGTGGATCCAGTCGTGCAGCAGCATCTCGTTGTAGAGACTGGTCAAGTGGGCAACTGGGATGAACACGAAGTAGAGTGCGAACGCGACGAGGGGTTGGGTCAGCAAGGCAACGAACCGGCCGTCGAGCATCCGGCGTAGTCGCGTCGATCCGGCGGCGTAGGCAAGATCCATCGGTGTGGCCAGCGCGAACAACGGTGCGGCGACCATGATCAGTAGCAGGTGCTGAATCATGTGATCGCTGAAATACGTTCGGTCGTACACGCCGATCACCGACTCGGTGGCGAGGAACGCTACGACCAGTCCCAACGCAAAATACACGGGGCGCCAACGTGGCCAGTCCGTGGTGCGCCTCACGCCCCACGCGTAGAGGGCTCCCGCCGCCACCACGAGCGCGATGCCGATCGGGTCGAGTTGGAACCTCCAGACATCGTGCCAGTGGAAGGGCGCGACGGATGGCACCACGCCATCCTACGACCGTGTCTGCAAGTGGGTCGTTAGGATGGCCTCGTGAAGTCGAAGTGGTTCAGCGTGAGGGCGCTCTTGTTGCACTTGGCCCTCATCGCGTGGCTCGCGATGTCGGCTTCCGCCGCGTGGTGGCAGGTTGGTCGAGCCGTCCAAGGAAATTCGCTCAGTTTCCTCTACTCAATCGAGTGGCCAGTCTTCGGCGTGCTCGGCGTGCTGGGTTGGTACGCACTGTTGAACCTTGATCGGGTTACGCACGATGACGAGCGCGAGCGAGCCGAGTACGAAGAACGGATGCGCAGCGAAGCGCGCGCCGCGCGCGAGCGCGAAGCGGACGAGGATCCGGCCCTGGCCGCGTACAACGATCACCTCGCCGAATTGGCTGAACGATCCAAGAAGAAGCTCTGGGGACATTAGTGGAGGCGGCGTTTCGGCGGTATCGCACGATGTCGTTCGTCACCGGTTCGACGCTGATCGTGCTAGTCATTTTCTTGATCCTGCATACGGTGGATCTCGCGCTCTGGGAGCACCTCAAGATCCTGGTGACGATCGTCGGCATTGGCCACGGCGTCGTGCTGTACCCGATCTACCTGGTCATGTGCTTCCAGTTCACGCTCAAGGCCCGCCTGCACTTCGGCCTGCTGGTGCTGATGCTGCTGGCGGGATTCGTTCCGGGTCTGGCCTTCTACATGGAGCACCGCGTGGAGGTGCGCACCGCGGCGCTGCGGGCTAACTCGGCGTGAGCGTCTGGCTCGAGCGTCGCGTCATCGCCTTCGCTCACCAGGGTGGATCGTTCGAGGGACCCTCGTCGACGCTCTTCGCCATCGAGCAAGCGCTGCGGGTTGGCGCCACGGCCATAGAACTCGACGTGCACGCGACGAGGGACCGCCGACTCGTCGTCTGTCACGACGACACCGTCGACCGCACGAGCAACGGCCACGGTTCGATCGCGTCGATGACCCTCGCCGAGCTGCGAGAGCTCGACAACGCATACTGGTTCGCGCCGGGTGAGACCGCGTCGCCCGGACGGGCGTCTCACGACTACCCGTGGCGCGGACGGGCGCCGCGCGATCGACGGTTCGCGGTGGCGACCTTGGAAGAGGTGGTCGTCAGCTTTCCCGGCGTCTTGCTCAACCTCGACATCAAACAGACGGCACCCGACGTCGAGCCGTACGAGGCGCTGTTGGCGGACGAGCTGCGCCGTCTGGAGTGCACGTCAAGCGTGATCGTGGCGTCGTTCATCGACGACGCCCTCGCCGCGTTTCGAGACGCGGCGCCCGACGTGGCAACGTCGGCGGCGACCGACGAGACGACCGCCTTCTACGCGACGCTCCACGAGCCAACGCCGTTAGTTCCGCCCGCGGTCGCCCTGCAGGTTCCCGCCACGTTCGGCACCGTGCGCGTCATCGACGAACGCTTCGTCGAAACCGCCCATCGCTGGGGGATGGCGGTCCACGCGTGGACCATTAACGAGCGCGCCGAGATGGAGCGACTACTGGACATCGGGGTCGACGGCCTGGTGAGCGACGTACCGTCGGTGCTGGCCGCGACGCTCGCGCGCCGAGGTCTCACGTGGCGAGCGGATACTTAACCGCGACCGCAGTTCGGCTTCTTGCCGTGGTTGGCCTTCTTCTTCGCGCGTAACTTGCGCTTCACGGTCCGCTTCGACATAGATGACAATCTTAGTACAGGGCGCAACCCGCGCCAGCACGGGGGTACGAGATGGACGATCCGGTCGGCGGACAGCTGATCGTGGTGGCGACGCCGATAGGGAACCTCGGCGATCTCAGCCCGCGCGCCCGCGAGGTCCTGGATCGAGCCGACGTCGTGTACTGCGAAGACACCCGGCGTACGCGGATCCTCTTCAGCGCCTGCGGCCTCGCGCCTCGGGGACGCCTGCGATCGTTGCGCGAGCACAACGAGGTCGCCGTCAGCGCTGACGTCGTGCGTCTGGTCGCCGGCGGTGCGCTGGCGGCTCTGGTCAGCGATGCGGGCACCCCGGGCGTGAGCGATCCCGGCCGACGCGTGGTGGCCGCAGTGGCCGCGGCGGGCCTCGTCGTGTCCACGACTCCCGGCCCGAGTGCGGTGGTGGCCGCCCTGTCGATCAGCGGTCTCGACATGGAGCGGTTCGTGATGGAGGGATTCGTGCCGCGCCGAGCCGGGGAACGAGATCGTCGCTTCGACGAATGGTCTCGCGAGCGTCGGACCATCGTGTTCTACGAGTCGCCACGGCGACTGGTGACGACCCTGGCCGAGTTAGCGGCGAGGTTTGCCGACCGGCGCGTCGCCGTTGGCCGCGAGCTCACCAAGGTGCACGAAGAAGTGGTGCGCGGTACGTTGCGCGAGGTCGCGGCCCACTGGACCGCGGGCGAGGTGCGAGGCGAAGTGGTGGTGGTCCTCGAGGGTGCCGCGGCCGTGGACGTGAGCGACGAGGACGTGCGCGCATCGCTGATCGAGCAGCTCGGCGCGGGGGCGACGGTTCGCGACGCCGTGAACGCGGTCGCCGACGGCCTGGGCGTTGCCCGCCGGGTCGCCTACGACGCGGCCCTGGCGATTCGATCCGAGCGCCCTACGTGACTCGTTACGCTGGACCGATGGGTCGCTTCTACATCACCACCCCCATTTACTACGTGAACGACGCACCCCACGTCGGTCACGCCTACACGACGATCAACGCCGATGCCCTGGCTCGGTGGCACCGGCTGCGCGGAGACGAGACCCTCTTTCTCACCGGCACCGACGAGCACGGCCAGAAGGTGGCCGAGGCGGCAGCCAACCACGGCGTGACGCCCCAGGCGTGGACCGACCAGACCTCCCAGCGTTTTCGCAGCGCCTGGGACGCCCTCGACGTCGGGTACGACGACTTCATCCGTACGACCGAGGAGCGCCACTACGAGAGCGTGCAACGATTTCTCGGGGCCATCTACGATCGCGGATTCATCTATAAGGACGTCTACCAGGGCCTCTACTGCGTGAGTTGCGAGGACTACTACACGCTCGAGGCGAGCGACGACGGCAAGTGCCCGGTTCACGGCCGTCCCTTGACCGAGATGGAAGAGGAGAACTGGTTCTTTCGCCTGTCGGCTTTTGAGGATCGCCTTCTTGAGTTTTACGACAGCCACCCGGACTTCGTGACGCCCGAGACGAAGCGCAACGAGGCCTACGCCTTCATCAAGGGTGGTTTGCGCGACATCTCCATCACCCGCACGTCGATCACTTGGGGGGTGCCGGTGCCCTGGGACGATCGCCACGTCTTCTACG
>JAKBCI010000095.1 GCA_021807965.1 Actinomycetes bacterium | reverse complement strand
CGGACTCGTCGGTCTCGACGGTGGTCGCGGTGTCGCCATCGGACAATCGGTGACCGCAGAGAACCTCCAACGGATGCTCCAAGACTGCGCCGATCCCATCACTGGCGAGGTGCTCGGCCGGGTTCCGGGCGCGAAGGCGGTGGGTGGTTTCGACCTGACGTTCAGTCCCCCGAAGAGCGTGTCGGTGGCCTGGGCGCTGGCGGACCGCGAGACCCGCGACGTGATCTACCGGTGTCACCAGCGGGCCATCGCCGAGGTCCTCGCCTACGCCGAGCGCGAGGTCTTTCACACCCGATCGGGTAAACAGGGCTGCGTCGAAGAGGACGTCGTGGGCGTCGTCGCCGCGAGCTTCACCCACTTCGATTCCAGGGATGGCGATCCCCAGTTGCACGACCACGTCGTCGTGCTCAACCGGGTTCAAGCTAAGGATGGCGGTGTTTGGCGCACCCTCGATAGTCGAGGTCTCTTCGCCTCGACCGTGATGCTCTCCGAGATGCACCAGGGCGTCCTTTCGGACCTGCTCACCACCGAACTCGGCTGGGACTGGGACGCCCACGCTCGGCGTTCCAGTCCCGCCCCGAAGTGGGAGATCGCCGACGTCTCGCAGCGTCTCATGGAGGAGTTCTCCACTCGCACGACCGCGATTATGGTCGCTAAGGATCGACTCATTACCCAGTTCGAGGAGGATCACCACCGTGCCCCCACCGACGTTGAAGTACTCAAACTGCGCCAGACGGCCACCCTCGCCACCCGACGGGCGAAGAGAGGAGTCGGCCTCGGTGACCTAACCAAGGAATGGACCTCGCGCGCCACCCCCTACCTCGACACTGAGCCCACGGCGTGGGTGCACGAACTAGGCGGCCGCGACGTTCCCGCCTTTACGAACGCACAGTTCGAGGACGAGATCCTGCTCGACATCGCGACAACGGCACTGGAGGTCGTGAGCTCGAAGCGCCCGACGTTCTCTCGCGCCAACGTCCAGGCGGAGGTCTTTCGCCAGATCCAGGGCATTCGTTTCACCGATCCGACAGAGCGGATTGAGACGGCGGCCCGGGCCACCGATCTCGCCATCGCCCAGGCGCTTCCCATCACCACGCCCGACTTTCACCACACGCCACGCTTCTTGCTTCGCGTCGACGGCACCTCGAAGTTCCGAGGGGCCGGCCACTGGCTCTACACCACCACGACGCTGCTCGACGCCGAGTCGCGGCTACTCGACGCGGGCCAGCGCACTGACGCTGCGGTCGTGTCACACGCGACCATGGCCACCATCACGGAGCGACCACTACCCGGCAAGGCCTTCACGCTCTCGCTCGACCAGGCCCTCGCCGTCGAGCAGATCACCACCTCCGGCCGGGTCCTCGATCTTCTGGTGGGTCCCGCGGGCACCGGTAAGTCAACCGCCATGGCCGGGCTGCGTGCCGCCTGGGAAGCCGAGCACGGCGCCGGTTCAGTCATTGGACTCGCACCATCCGCGGCGGCGGCCGAGGTCCTGGGTGATGACATGGGTATCGAAACCGACAATCTCGCCAAATGGCTCTACGAGCACCGCCAGCGTGGCCAGCGCTCGCGCGAACTCGCGAAGTTACGGGAAAAGGTCCGACTCATCGAACGCACCGGCCGCGTACCGAGTCCGCGACTCCTCGCGAACATCGCCAGTCGCGAAGATGCCCTCTCTCGTTGGACCCTTCAAGCCGGACAACTCGTGGTGGTCGACGAGGCGAGTCTCGCGTCCACGTTCGCCCTCGATGAACTCAAGTCCGCCGCACTCGATGCACGAGCCAAGGTGGTCCTCGTCGGTGACGGGGCGCAACTCTCGAGCGTGGACGCCGGCGGAATGTTTCGCACCCTCGTGCGCGACCGGGGCGACAACGCCCCGACACTGGCGGACGTTCGTCGCTTTGCGGCCGCGTGGGAAAAGGAGGCCAGTCTCGGCGTCCGTAACGGATCAACGTCGGCCCTTAGCGCGTACGCGAACCACGGGCGGATCACAGACGGCACTCGCGACAAGATGCTCGACGCCCTCTACGACGCGTGGCGGGCCGACACTGAACGAGGTTTGATTTCGTTGATGCTCGCCGGGGACACCGCGACCGTATGCGAACTCAACACTCGTGCTCGGGCCGCGCGAGTCGCCAGCGGCGCGGTCGTTGACGAAGGGGTTGAGGTCGCGGGAGCCATGACCGCCGGCGCCAACGACCTCGTCGTGACGCGCGAGAACGACCGACGGCTGAAGACGGAGACGGGCTGGGTCAAGAACGGTGACGTGTGGACCGTCTCGGCGACGCATCCGGACGGCTCCATGACCGTCACCCGAACAGACGGTTTCGGCTCGGTGGTCCTGCCGGCCAGCTATGTCGCCGAGCACATCGATCTCGCCTACGCCACGACCGTCCATCGCGCGCAAGGGCGAACCGTGGACACCGCCCACGCGTTCGTGAGCCCGACCACCACCCGTGAGGTGCTCTACGTGGCCCTAACGCGAGGCTCGGAGGCCAACCACCTCTACGTCGACACGCACTACGACCCCGATCCCGACACCGGTCATGACGAACTGACCGAGAATCCGACCGCTCTCGAAGTGCTCGCCGGCGCACTGCGCCACGAAGGTGCCGACGTGTCCGCCACCGACGTGATCCGTCGGTCCCAGACCCAGTCAATTGCCGCACTCGTCGCCGAATACGACACCATCGTGGCAATGGCTGAAGGTCCACGCTGGGATGAGGTGCTCAGCCGATCGGGACTCAGCGATGTCGAGCAGACGCAGGTCAAGGCCTCCCCCGCGTACGGAGCGCTGCTCGCACAACTACGAGACGCAGAGAATCGAGGCTTCGACGTTCACACCGAACTGCCAATCCTCGTCATGGGTCGTTCGTTCGAGGACGCCGACGACGTGGCCAGTGTCTTGCACCACCGCATCGAACGCTACGTGACCGACGTGGGCTACCTCAGCCAACCGGCAACCGAACCCGTAGCCCGCCTCTTCCCCCGCCCAACCGGGATCACCGACCCCGACGTCGTCCTCGCGATCAATGTTCGTGCTGCCGCAATCGAGCAGCGAGCCCACGAACTCGCCACGATCGCTATTGAACGTGGTGACGCATGGGTGCAGGGATTCGGCGACGTTCCCATAACGGACGAACTGCACGAACAATGGGTAGGAGAGGTCGCCGCTGGCGCTGCTTACTTTGACCGTTGGGGAATCGATACCCCCGTCACTATCCTCGACGATTCGCTTGTCAGTCACGAACAAGTGTCCCAACGCGGTCGTGTACTGGATGCCGCCCAGCGAGCCCGCACACTCAGTGTGGTCGAGGACATACCGGAGAAACCGACTTATGTCTTGTCGGCTGACGAATCCTTGGATCAACCGACTCTGGAGTTTGGGCTCGACCGCTAACTCGCCGTCCCTATACCCACCACTGGGGCTCTAGTTGGCAGTGACCAGAGAACCTTCAGAAACCCCAATCGATTCAATTTGCGCGCGGCCACACCCGCTTCACGGCACTCGCGCTCAGACTCCAAATCCACGGCCCCGACGTTCGCGCTTCACGCAGTATTCGTGGCATGTGTTGACGAACGAGGGCCAATTGATTAGGACCCGTGAGGTGGCCGTTGGCAATGCAGAACATCTTGACGCCGTAGAGCTCGACCGCCGCAATTTCACTTGGTCGGCGGCGTATGGCTGAGTCAGCTGTGATGACGACGAATCCGTCGGTGCCGGCGGCTTGCAACCACTCCTCGTCCTTCACCTCCTGGGCGCGTTGTTCGCCATAGAGCGACGCGAGTGTCTCCACTTCGAAGCCGTCGGCCTGCATTCCCTCGGCAACGACGTAGCGCCCCACGCTGCGATCTAGCAGGAAGCGAGGGTCGCTAAGCGGCGCGCGCGAGCGAGGCACGAATGACTTGTTCGACGACGCTAGGGGCGAGATCGAAGTCCCGTGCCACTGCACGAATGGCCTCTCCCGCCTGGAATCGTCGGACCACGGACTCCATTGGCGCACCATTTCCTATAAACAAGGGCTGCCCGAAGGCACGCTCCGGGTCACATTCGATGAGGGGTTCCTTTGTAATCGGAAGTACCACCCGCGACGCCCAACCAAGCGTGTCGTAGGAGATCCGTATCAAGTACTCGTTCACGACGGGCTGAAATACTCTCTGGCCGGTCACAACCACGGTCAATATCTCCCGATCGTCAACTTCTCGGGCGTAGTCATACAAGATTTGCGCGCCATCTGTGAAGAGCTTTTGTGAGGCGAGGACGTGCTCTAGGCCCAGTTCATCGCGCAGCACTGTCACCGCTTTCCTAATGTGCTGCAACGAGACGCCTGCTCGGCGGAACCCTGCCAACACCATGCCCTCCGCGAGACTCGCGAAAGGCAAAGTGGGCTGGCCGCGCCCCGCGTGGACCACGGAAATCACAGGTGCAGCGTTCGTCTCTCGTCCTTCAGGGCGATGACGTACGTAGCCATTAATCCAACTGTTGAAGGTCGAAGGCGGCACACTGAGGTAGCGAGCCACCTCACTTGCTGTGTAGAGGGGCACTTCAAAGCGCTGGTCACTGTTCACCGTGTCCCCTTTTCCACCTACCTCAGACAGCGTAATTGGGTTAAGGCCGCGTCGTGTGACATCGGCATCCCCGTTTGTGCGTAAAGTTCGACCTGAGCCGTCGGGCTTAAAGATCTCAGCAGCGTACGACACTGATACAGAATCAGCCCCTACGCCTAACCCCTGGCCGTGGTGCCTCGCGACTAGCACGCGAGCAGTTAAGTCCCCGTAGCGGGCGAACGGAACGCCGAGCCGATCGGCCCTCACTTCTCAGGCGTCGTCGTGATTCAGATCTGCACCGGATACTGTTGCGCACCTCGCTCTTGAAATCTTGTTGTCTCCTCTTGCATTTCGACGAACTGATCCACCAACCTCGGGGATGGTGGTGCTCGCGCCGTGCGGCTAAGCCCCAGGTCCGTCGTGTGGACGACGCTCGAAAACTGGACACGCAGTCCGCCGCTGGTACGAGTACAGTTAGGTTGTGACACGTGGCCCAAGCATCCGTTCGTATAGCCGTCCTTCGGGGCGGTAAGTCGAGCACACCCGTGTTTCCGAGCCGCCATTAGGGCGGCTCTTGCTTCCTCTGGGTCTCCCTCTTGGCGATCATCCAAGACAGGAGAAAGTATGCCCATCGAATCCTCCCAACAAGGAATCGACAGCCAACTCGAGGTGCTGATGCACGGCTCGGAGTTCGGTGACGACCAGCTCAAGCGTGCGATGGGTGAACGGCTTCGTAAACGCCTCGAGCAGGCGGCTGAAAAGCAGCGCCCGCTTCGCGTGTACACGGGTTACGACCCGAGCGCGCCGGATCTCCATCTCGGTCATTCGATCACGCTCCGCAAACTTCGCCAGTTCCAAGACCTCGGCCACGACGTCACCGTCGTCGTTGGCACGATGACGGCCACGATCGGCGACACCAGTGATCGAGCATCCGGCAGACCACGCAAGACGCCAACCGAGACCACGGCGGCGGCCCAGAGTTACGGCGAGCAGTGCTTCACCATTCTTGATCGCGAAAAGACCCACGTCGTCGCCAACGGCGACTGGTTAAGTGGTCTCACGCTCACTGACGCGCTGGAGCTCGCTTCCAATTTCACGGTGCAACAGTTCCTCGCCCGGGACAACTACCGCCTGCGGATCGACCGTAGCGAACCCATCGGGCTTCACGAGTTCTTTTACGCCCTCCTACAGGGCTTCGACGCCGTGCATCTTGAAGCCGATGTGCAACTCGGCGCCACCGAGCAGCTCTTCAACATCCTCGCCGGGGCCAAGCTTCAAGAAGCGTTCGGTCAGCCCCCCTGTGTCGCCCTCACGTTTCCAATTCTGGTTGGCACCAACGGGGTCGAGCGAATGTCGAAGTCACGAGGAAACTACGTTGGACTCACTGAAGCACCCAACGAACAATTCGGCAAGATCATGAGCGTCTCGGACGAGACGATGATCCAGTGGCTCGGCCTCGTCACCAATTGGCCCCATGACGATGTGGTCGCCTTCAGATACCAGGTCGAACGCGGTGAACTCCACCCAATGGTGGCGAAGAAGCAACTCGCCCATCATCTCGTCTCCCTGTACCACGGAGTACGAGCGGCTGACGAAGCGCAGGCGGCTTTTGAGAACACTCACCAGCGTGGTCTCGTGCCCGATGATGTCGTTCAGACCAGTATCACGTTCCCCCTCGGACTAGTGGATGCGCTCGTTGCAATTGGTGCAGCCAACTCGAAATCGGCGGCCCGTCGTCTCCTTTCGGGCGGCGCGGTGATGGTCAATGACGTGAAGGTCGATGCTGATGATGCAGTCATTAACTCGCCTTCGCTCATCAAGGTTGGTCCGCGGCGTTTCTTTCGGATCGTGGGCAGTTGAGGGGTGTCCGAATGGTTTAAATAGAATCCGAACTCCACAACATCCTCTACACGGAAATAGTCGCAACGGAGGGCAGTCAGCCGAGCACGCCGGTTGAGACCGGCCAGATGTGAGTCCTTGTCGACCGATGTCGGGTGCACCGCCGACGACTGCCACTAGGGTTAGCGATCTTCTTCAGCAGGAAGCCAGCACAACCTCAGCACAACATTGGTGACGAATTGCCGTGATTTGTGGGGTGAAGTCGGGAATCTCACAGGCCTTAGAAATAGGAACTTTTCCAGTAATCCCTTGCCTTTTCAGGGTTTCTTGGGTGGTTATTCAGGCACGAGTAACCGGTTTAGGAAACCGATGCTCTATCCCCTGAGCTACGAGGGCGGGACTTCCGCGTGAAGCTCCGCGCATAAAACGACACTAAGCCTACGTCGCGCGCGCTCAGGGTCG
>JAKBCI010000094.1 GCA_021807965.1 Actinomycetes bacterium | reverse complement strand
TTCCGATCTTTGGCGAGCACGCGCACCTTGCCGTGGTCGCGGGTCCACAGCACCGCCAACCGGTCCGCCTCGCCGGAACGAAACGTCCGCAGCACGATGGCGTCGTCGGCGAGTTCGTTCACGACTCGTGGTCCTCGTCGGAGTCCTCGGGGAACTTGGGCCGGTGCGGGGTCACGCCGATGTAGCGCTCGAGCGCCACGCCCGCCCAGATCAAGAAGATCAGGACAGCCGGAATGACGAGCGGCGCGATAAGGCTGGTCACGCCGTTGAGCGCGAGCACCCACAACAACGCGTAAGCCACTACGCCGGCGATGGCGACGACGCGACCCAGCGTCACTCGTCGACTCCGCCGAAACGGCGCTCTCGCCGCTGGTACTCCTCGATCGCGGCGTAGAGATCCTCGCGGCGAAAGTCGGGCCAGAGCACGTCAGTGAAGACCAGCTCCGAGTACGCCATCTCCCAGAGCAGAAAATTCGACGTTCGAAACTCGCCCGACGTTCGTATCACCACGTCCGGGTCGGGCAGCTCCGGGTGGTAGAGGCGCGACCGAATCGTCTTCTCACTGACCGCGCGCGACGACACGCCATCGGCCACCAGTCGCGCGACGGCATCGACGATCTCGGCACGCCCGCCGTAGTTGAACGCGATATTGAGCGTCATCGCTCTATTGGCGCTCGTGAGCGTGCTCGCCTCGTCCATGCGCCGCAGTACCTGCTTAGGCACCCGCCAGTCGCGCCGGCCCGAGAACAGTATGCGCACGCCCACCTCGTGCAGCTCGTGCTGGCGCCGCTCGAGGAGGCTCTTGTTGAAATTCATGAGGTAGCGAACCTCGTCGACCGGACGACGCCAGTTCTCGGTCGAAAAGGCGTACACCGTCAGCGTGCCTACGCCGGCGGCGAGTGCCCCGTACGTAGTGTCGAGCAGGGCACCCTCGCCCGCGGCGTGGCCCGCCGTGCGAGCCAAACCCCGCCGCGCGGCCCACCGACCATTGCCGTCCATCACGACCGCAACGTGGCGCGGCATCCGGCTACGGTCCAACCCTGCAGGCAGGTCGACGTGACGGGGATCGGGCACCCCCAAAACCTAGTTCGTCCTTCGCGAATAGCCGGGGCCACCTATGGTCGTACGGTGCGATCTTTTGATCCCGACGACGAGCAGCCCTACGTCGAACCCGACTCGGAAACGGGCGTCGACCTCGGCGCTGATCTCGGCGACGTTGACGTCGATCGAGCGCTCGCCGTACTCGACGCGATCACCGCGTCACTGCCCGGGGGTGGTGAGGAGCGTCTCGGACAACGCACCATGGTGCGCCTCGTCGCTGACGCGATTAGTCGACGACGCCACCTCATCGTTGAGGCGGGAACCGGCGTGGGCAAGTCGCTCGCGTACCTCATTCCCGCCGCACTCTCGGGCCGTCGCGTCGTGGTCGCGACGGCTACGAAAAACCTCCAAGACCAGCTCGCCTCGAAGGACGCGCCGGCCGTGGCGACGGCGCTGACGGACGTGCGCGTCGCAATACTGAAGGGTCGATCAAACTACTTCTGTCGAAATCGCGCCCACGATATGGGCGCCGCGCAACTGCGCTTTGACGACGACACCGAGGTGCCCGCCGGCGTCGCCAACCAGATCCGCCGCGTGGTGCGCTGGTCCAACGAGACCACGACCGGCGACCTGGACGAACTATCCTTCGACCTCGACGCGCGCACTCGTCGAGCGGTGACGGTCACCGCGCAGGAGTGCCTCGGTCGGGCCCAGTGTCCCCAGGGTGGCGCCTGCTTCGCCGAGCTCGCCCGTGACCGTGCTGCGGCGAGCTCGATCATCATTACCAACACCCACTTCTACGCGTCGCACCTCGCGTCAGGCTCGACGCTGTTGCCCACCCACGACGTCGTGGTGTTCGACGAAGCCCACGAGGTGCTGGACATATTCAGCGAACTGCTCGGCACGTCGCTCGCGCCGGGTCGACTGCGGGCCACGGCCGCCGCGGTTCGTCCGCTGCTCCAGCCCGCCGATCGTGAGCGAACCGGTGAATTGGCCTCACTCGCCGATCGGCTGAGCGAGGCGCTGCAACGCCAGCTGGACGACGGGCGAACGACCGGCGCTGACGACGCGACGCGGTCCATCCTCGACCGAACGGCCGACGTCCTAACTATCCTCGTCGGCTCGCTGCGCGCGCTAACGAGCGTCGACGCGGCGCACGAGGCTCGCCGCAAGCGCGCGCTCGGGCCGGCGATCCACCTCGCCGGCGACCTCCAGCGGCTTCGCGCCGTCGGCCCCGACGAACTGCTGTACGTGACCAAGCGCGACCGCGAGGTTCGACTCGAGCTGGCGCTCATCGACGTTGGCGCCCGACTCGGCTCGCTCTTGTGGTCCGAGGTAACGGGGATTCTCACCAGCGCGACCATCCCCGACTCCTTAGGGCCGTCGCTCGGACTGGCGGACGTGCGCGTTGAGCGCGTGTCGAGCCCCTTTGACTACGCCAACCACGCACTGCTCTACGTGCCCTCGACCTTCCCGCACCGCAACCACGACGACGCCGAAGCGCGCATCGCCGACGAGCTCGCGGACCTGATCGAAGCCGCCGGCGGACGAACCCTGGCACTGTTCACGAATCGCTCCGTCATGGACCGAATCGCCGCGGTGGTGGCCTCTCGCGTCACCACGCCCGTCCTCGTCCAGGGAACCCTCTCGCGCCAGCGAATCATTGCCGAGTTCCGAGAGCACGCCGAGGCGAGCCTCTTCGCGGTGACGAGCTTCTGGCAGGGCATCGACGTACCGGGCCACTCGCTGAGCCTCGTGACGATCGACCGACTTCCCTTCGCCGTGCCAACGGACCCGCTCGCCGTAGCGCGGCGTCAGCGTACCGAACGGCCCTTCGTCGACGTCGACCTCCCGCGCGCGGCCATGCTGCTCGCACAGGGAGTTGGGCGTCTCATCCGCGCCGCAGACGATCGTGGCGTCGTGGCCGTTCTGGACACGCGTCTCGCCGAGGCGCCCTATCGGAGCCAGCTATTCCAACGACTGCCCCCCATGCGGCGAACGCGCGACCGAGCAACGGTAATCGAGTTCCTGCGCCACCTGCGTGACGAGCAACCGGCAGCCCCCTAGACCGTCCAATTGACTAGTATTTCACTAGTAATACTTCGTTAAAGGATGGACCGTGCACCTCGACCTCGTGTTGATCGCCGCGGGCGCGGTCGTCGGGATGCTGGTGGGCCTCACCGGAACCGGTGGCGGGGCGCTCATGACGCCCATGTTGGTCCTGGCCTTCGGCGTAGCGCCGGCGACGGCCATCGCGTCGGACCTCGTGGCGACCGTCTTGATGCGACCCGTCGGTGCGCTGGTGCACTGGCGACGCCACAAAGTGGACGGGCGAGTCGTCGCGCTGCTCTGCTCGGGTTCCCTGCCCGCAGCAATCGTGGGAACCTACGTCATGCACCGGCTCGGCACCGGATCCGCGACCGTCGTACCCCAGCGCCTGCTCGGCGGCGCCCTCGTCATCGGCGCCAGTGCCATGGCCATCCGTCAGGTATTCGCGCGCGCCACTCCTCGCGTGAGCGACTGTCGCGGTGCCGCCGCAGCCACGGTCGTCACCGGGGTGCTCGGCGGCTTTCTCGTCGGTCTCACGTCCGTGGGCGCCGGCTCGATCATGATGATGGCGCTCGCGCTGCTGTACCCCTCGATGTCGAGTGATCGGCTGGTCGGCACCGATCTCGCCCAGTCAGTTCCCCTCGCGTTGGGCGCGTCCGTGGGGGCTCTCATCTTTGGGCACGTCTCGCTGAGCGTCACCGTCGCCGTCGCGACGGGCGCCGTTCCCGCGACCTACCTGGGGGCGCTCATCTCGTCGAAACGGGCCAGCGACGCCGTACGCCCCCTGATCGCGGGGATCGTGCTGCTAAGTGGTCTCCACTACCTTGGCGTGGCGACGCCGAGTCTGGCCGTCGCCACGATCCCCCTGTTCGCCCTGCTCGCCGTGAGCTTCTGGCCCCGACGCGCCGTCGCGCGCGATGATCGCCACGACGCGGCGTGCACGCCATCCGACGCACGGACGCGTGCCCGGCTACCGTCGCCCACCGGCCGTGGCACGGACACCGCCGCTACGAGTTCAGTAGCCGAACCGGTCGAGGGCGTCGTCTCGCCGCTGCCACCCCGGTTCAACCGCGACGCGTAACTCCAGATAGAGACCCTCGGGGAGTTGCCGGCGCGCCGCGATGCCAACGTCCTTCAGCAACTGGCCACCGTGTCCGATCACCATGCCCTTTTGGCTTTCGCGCTCCACCAGTATCTCAACAATGACGTGCGGCCACTCGAATTCGGTGACGCGGCAGTGGATGGAGTGCGGCAGTTCTTGGCGGGTCTTGCGCACCAGCTGCTCGCGAACGAGCTCCGCGATCCACTCGGTCTCGGGAACGTCAGACACCTCGGCGGCGTCAAAGAGCAAGGGCGATTCGGGCATCAGCCGCGCGACGAACGCGCCCAGGGCGTCGACTCCCGCGCCCGTCTTGGCCGACACCGCGAAGTATTCGACTCTCGAGGTCACCGGCTCGCCGCCGCGCTCGCGACCAACCTCCTCGACCGCGAGCGTTGCGGCCATCAGCTGCGCGGCGATCGTCTCGCGCGCCGCCCGGTCAGTCTTGTTAACCACGACGATCGGCTGGGGACCACGTACCTGCGACGCGTCGAGCAGGGTTGCCAAGACGGCGCGATCCCCCGGTCCGATCACGCTCCCCGCTTCGATCAGGGCGATGACCACGTCGACGTCGTCGGCGGCGTGGTGGGCCGCGTCGTTCAATCGATTCCCGAGCGTCGTTCGTGCTCGGTGCAGGCCGGGCGTGTCTACGAAAATCACCTGGACGTCGTCGCGCGTCACCACGCCGCGCACGGCGCGGCGCGTCGTGTTGGGCGACGACGCGGTGATCGTGACTTTCGCACCCACCAGCTGGTTCACCAAGGTGGACTTGCCCACGTTGGGCCGACCAAGAATAGTGGCGAAGCCGGCCCGGCTCATTCGCTCACCAGCGGATCGACCCGGACCTCTTCGATCCGCCGACCCTCCATACGCACGACGGTGAGCCGGTAGTGGTCGGTCTCGAAACACTCGCCCTCGTCGGGCACGCCGCCTGCGAGGTCGAGCACGAGCCCACCCACGGTGTCCCAGCCATCTTTGGGCAGCTCGAGGTCGAAGTCCAGGTTGGCGTCGTCAATGTTCATGCGGCCACTCAGCGTGATACCGAGGTCGATCGACTGACCGGTGGCCTGCACCGCGCGTGGATCGGATTCGTCGGCAATCTCACCCACCAGCTCTTCGAGCACGTCCTCCAGGGTCACGAGCCCGGCCGTGCCGCCGTACTCGTCGACCACGACGAAGAGGTGAACCTGCGCACGGCGAATCTCGGTCAGTAGCGACGCCACCCGCTTGGTTTCGGGCACGAAGCGCGCTTCGCCCATGTGTTCGGCTACGGTCGCGTCACCGTGCCCGTTCGCGACGAGCGCCGCCAAGTGCCGAAGGTTGACGATGCCGACCACGTCATCAACGCCGTCGCCGAGCACCGGCAATCGCGAGCGACCCGACTCAATGGCGACGTCCAGTGCCTCGCGCACGGTTGCGGTTGCCGCGACGTCAACCATGTCGGGGCGCGGAACCATGACCTCGCGCACGATGGTGTCGCCGAATTCAATCACGGAGTGTATGAAGGCTCGTTCCTCCGAGGCGATCGCCGCGTCCTCGTGTGCGACGTCGGCCATCGCCAGGACCTCGGACTCGGTCACCCTCGGTGCGGACGACGGCGCACCGAACAGGCGCATCACGCCGTTGGCGATTGCTAGTAGGACCGTCGAGATCCACCGGATGGGCCAGAACCGAAGCAGCCGTCCGACGGCTGGCGCGGTGAAGAGTGCGACCGAGTCGGGATGCTGGACCGCGAAGTTCTTCGGGATCGCCTCGAAGATCACGAAGATGACGACGACTTCGCCCACGGTGGCCACGAAGACCCCGGCCGCCCCGAAGAGGTGACCGGCGAGCACGCCGACCATCGTTGCCGACACGAGTTGGCAGATCAGCACGAGCAGCAGCAGCGGGTTAAGAAACTGCTCAGGGGCGTCCGCCAGGGAGACCAGGGCCTTGGCGCCGCGCCGGCCCTGGTCGCGAAGGGACCGCGCCCGAGATTTGTTCATCCGAACGAGCGACGTCTCGGCGAGCGCGAAGAAGCCCGACAGCACCAGCAGCACGAGCACACTGAGCGAGAGTGCGGTGTCGCCAACCGACCACGTGGCCGCGATCACGGTTCGACGGGTCGATGGTATCGAGCGAGGAGCTCTCGCTCGCGCGATTCCATTCGTTCGGCCTCGTCGTCCGCCTCGTGGTCCCACCCCAGTAGGTGCAGAACGCCGTGCACCACGAGCAGGGCCACTTCGTCATCGAGCGACCAGCCGTGGTCGGGCGCGTTGCGCGCGGCCACCGCCGGGCAGATGACGACGTCGCCAATCAACTGGGGGATCTCGTCGAGGGGCGCGTCCCCCGGTCCGCTGCCCCCCGCGTCAGGTACGCGGCCACGCGGTTCGGGCTCGTCGTCGATGGGAAAGCTCAACACGTCGGTCGGCCCCGTCTTGCCCATGAACTGCTGATTGAGCGCCGCGATCGTGGCCTCGTCGGTAAAGATGAGCGACAGCTCGGCGAGCCCGCGCACGCCCTCGTCGAGTAGCGCCGCGTTAGCGAGAGCGACCCACCGCTCCAGCTCGATCGCGACCTCGTGCTGCTCGTCGGCGGCGTAGATGTCAACGCTCACGAGGTCCGCCGATCGTACGCGGCGACTATGGCCGCGACTATTTTGTGGCGCACCACATCCTTGGCCCCGAGGTGGACGAACGTGATGCCGTCGACGTCACCCAGAATCGACTCGAGGTGCGTCAGCCCACTCGTGCGGCCGTTAAG
>JAKBCI010000093.1 GCA_021807965.1 Actinomycetes bacterium | reverse complement strand
GTCGAGGCAACGTAGCTATCGGGAGCTGCCGCTGCGCCTCTTCGAATTCGGGTCGGTCTATCGATACGAGAAGTCGGGTGTCGTCCACGGCTTGACTCGCGTCCGCGGCATGACCCAGGACGACGCCCACATCTTCTGCACTAGTGAGCAGATGGCGGGGGAGTTGGCGAGCCTGCTTACCTTCGTCCTCGAACTGTTGCGAGATTTTGGTTTGAACGAGTTTTACCTCGAACTCTCGACACGACCCGAGGGCAAAGCGGTTGGCACCGACGAAGAGTGGGCGCAGGCCGAGCAGACGCTATCGAACGTCGCTACCAACGCCGGACTCGACCTCGTGCTGGACGTGGGTGGTGGGGCGTTCTACGGTCCCAAGATCTCCGTGCAGGCGCGTGACGCCATCGGACGCACGCACCAGATGTCGACGATTCAACTGGACTTTCAGACGCCGCAGCGCTTCGACGCGACCTACGTTGGTGCCGACAACGCGCGAAGCCGACCCATCATGATTCACCGCGCACTCTTTGGTTCGGTGGAACGGTTCATGGCGGTGCTGCTCGAGCACTACGCGGGGAACATGCCGACGTGGCTCAGTCCCGAGCAGGTGCGCGTGCTGAGCGTGCGCGACGACAACGACGAGTACGCGGCGATGGTCGCCAGTCGGCTGCGCGAGCACGACGTTCGCGTCGACGTCGACCCCGCGAGTGAGCCACTGGGAGCGCGGATCCGGCGCGCGAAGATGGAGAAGATTCCCTACATCGTGGTGGTTGGCGAGGACGACGTTGCGCGAGGCACCGTTGGGGTCAACGCGCGGGGCTCGGCGGATCCCGTGCGCGACGTTCCCCTCGACTCCTTCGTCGAGCGCTTGGTCGACGAGATCGCGGCGCACGGCGCCCCCGAGGACCGCTAAACGTGCCCCTCGAGCGCTTCTCGGCGGCGTGGCGCGAGCAGTACGTCACCAGTGATGACGTACTGGCCAACGCCCAAGGGCGCGGCGGCTCCGCCTGCGTCTTTTGTGCACTGGCCCAAGAATCGGTGAGCAGCGATTCGGGCGTGCTCTGGCGTGGCGACCATACCTACGTCGCGCTGAACGCGTTCCCGTACGGCTCGGGGCACCTGCTCATCCTGCCGTACCGCCACGTCGGGGGTTTGACGGACCTCGGCGATGACGAGTACATGGACTTCAGCCTCACCGTGCGACGAGCGGCACGAGCGCTCGAGGCGGCCTACGGCGCTGATGGCATGAACATCGGGATGAACCTTGGCTCGGCTGCCGGGGCGGGAATCCCTCGACATCTACACGCTCACGCGCTGCCGCGCTGGGGTGGCGACACGAATTTCATGACGACGATCGGGGAGGTTCGGGTCCTGCCGGAGTCACTAGCGTCGACCTGGAAGAAGGTGCACGCTCAGTTGGGAACTCAGTGAGCCGTCCGTCGTCGCTAGAATTGCGTCCGACGGTCCGGGAGATCAATGTTTGATGGCAATTTCCGTAAGTCGGTAGACGCCACCACGGCACCAGTGGGACGGTGGTTGGTGCGAGTCGGGGTTTCGGCCGATGTCCTGACCGGCTCGGGACTGGTCTTCGCGGTGATCACCGCGTGGGCAATCGCCGTTGGCTACCACATCCTCGCCATCTTCCTGCTCACGGCGACGGGCTTCCACGACATGCTGGACGGTGCCGTGGCCAAGGCGTCGCACCGGGCGAGTCAACGCGGAAGCTTTTTCGACTCGGTCGTGGATCGCGTCTCGGACGCGGTGCTGCTCGGTGGCGTCGCCTACTACCTGACGGCGCGCCACCACGGTCAACTGGTGCTGTTGCCATTCGCGATTACCACCACCACGTTTCTCATCTCGTACCAGCGTTCGAAGGCCGAGAGCCTGGGCCTGGCCGCCAAGGGGGGGTTGATGGAGCGGGCCGAGCGCATGATCCTGCTTGGCGTTGCCCTGTTGAACACGCAAATCTTCGTACCGGTGCTGTGGCTCATGTTGATGCTTACCGCCATGACAGCCGCGGGGCGGTTCTGGCGGGTCTGGCAGGCCGCGGCTCGACCCGAACCACTGCATCACCCGATTGTTCGTCACCACCGTGACGCCGGGCGACTTCGTAGGGGATTATCGAGGACGTCACGACACTGACTGTGGCGAATCGGGCCCGGGTGGTCCTCTTTCGATTGGTGGGGGCGCTGCTCGAACGACTACCCGAGACCGTGGACGTTGGCGTCGCGCGCCGGATCGCCACCGTGGTCGGTCGTCGTGAGCGCGTGCGTCGAGATCTGCGGACCAACGTGCGCCACGCGCTGGGCGCGAGCGACGCGACGCAGGACGCGCTCGTGGAGCGCTTCGTCGACCGCGCGATGTCGAGCTACGGCCAGTACTGGGCGGAGGGCGCCAAGCTCGCCTCGATGTCCGCCGCGACGATCACCGATCGCTTCGTCATTGCCGATGGCCTCGTCCACCTCGAAGCGGCCCGTGACGCGGGGCGGGGCGTGGTGGTGGCGCTACCCCACGTCGGTAGTTGGGAGTGGGGGGGCGCGTACCTAGCCCAGCTCGGCATGCCGATGACGGCCGTGGCCGAAGCCATCGAGCCGGCCGAGCTGTTCGAGTGGTTTCGCCACAAGCGCGAGGGCGTCGGCATTCATATCGAACCGCTGGACAGCCGCGCGGGCACCGTGCTGCTCGACACGTTGCGCGCTGGCGGCGTGGTGGGGCTCCTCTGTGATCGTGACATCGCGAACAACGGCGTCGAAGTCACCTTCTTCGGGGAACGGGTGACGCTGCCGGCTGGTCCCGCGACGCTCGCACTCAGGACCGGCGCAACCCTCGTGGCCGCGGCGTGCTACACGGGCCCCGGGAGAGACCACTTCGCCGTGGTGACTCCGCCGATCGCGACCGAACGGCGAGGTCGGCTACGCGAGGACGTGACTCGCATCACGCAAGTGATCGCCCTCGAGTTAGAGGGGCTCATCAGCCGAGCGCCCGACCAGTGGCACGTTCTGCAGCCGAGGTTCGATCGATCGTGACGCATGGCGTGGTACTGGTGTCGCCGTACGCCATGAGCGTTTACGGGGGTGTCCAAGAACAAGTGCTGGCCATGAGTCGGGAGCTGGCGCGTCGTGACTGGACGGTCGACATCGTCGCCCCGGACGCTTCAGACCACGCCGTCTACGACACGCCAGCGAGCGTCCATCGATTTGGGCGCCTCGCGTCACTGCCGGCGAACGGTTCGCGCGCCCCGCTGACGATCTCACCGCTGGCCAGTCAGCACGCGGCCGCGCTCATTCGCAGCTTGCGACCCGACGTCACGCATCTGCACGAGCCGTTCGCGCCGGTACTCGGCTGGTCAACCGTGCGCGCGCACGCGGGGCCGAGTGTGGGGACGTTCCATCGAAGTGGCGCGGGTCCCGCTACGCGCTGGACGAGGCCGCTACTCCGCTATCTCTCGCGGGGCCTTGACGTCGCCGTGGCGGTCAGCGAAGCGGCGGCCTCGACCATGGGAGCGGCGAGCGGACTCGAGCTCGACGTGCTGTTCAACGGGTTCGAGCTCGAGCGCTTTACCTCGGTCGCCCGCGAGATCCCCGCGCACGTCACCGTCGGGGTCGTTGGTCGGCTCGAGGATCGCAAGGGCGTGGCCACCGCGGTGCGGGCGGTGCGTCGCCACAACGATCGGGCGGGCCGGCGGTGGCGACTGTCGATCGTGGGCGACGGACCCGAACGTGATCGGCTCGTCGCGTTGGCCGAGGCAGACGCATCGATTGAGTTTCTTGGCGCGTTGGACGACGAACAGAAGCGGTCGTGGATGCGGCGTTGCTCGGTCATGGTTGCCCCGGCGCTGCGCGGTGAGAGCTTCGGATTGGTCTTACTTGAAGCCATGGCGAGCGAGGTACCGCTCGTGGCGAGTGACATCGTCGGGTATCGCGACGCGGTGGGCGGATGCGCCATCCTCGTACCCCCGGGCGACGCCGACGCCCTGGAACGAGGCATCGAGACGGCGCTCGCGACGTCGGCTACGCAACTGGCCGCGGCGAGATCGCACGCCGAACGATGGTCGATGTCTCGACTGGTCGACGAGTACGAAGAGCGCTACGACCTGGCCCGCGATCGCTTCGGGCGCAAGCGATAGCCTGGACCCATGGCCACGAAGCAGAGGAACCGCGGTCGACGTCTGTCTACTCGTTCGAGCGGCCCTCGACACGTCGAACCGGTGCTGGACCCCAACTGGCAGAGCCCGTACGTTCCGTCGACTGCCGAACGACAGATCAATCGCGATGCGGTGCGTCGGTTCGCATGGCGACGACGGGTCCCCTCGATGATCGCCGTCGGCGTGGTGGTCGTGGCGCTGCTCGCCAGCGCGGTCTTCGAGTGGTGGCTCGCGCTCGTGGGCGTCGCGGTGGGTGTCCTGTTCGTGTGGGATTCTCTGCGGTCGTTTCGCGCCCTAGAGCGCAACGGAGCGGGCGTCGGCGACGAGTTGCGCGATCGCCTGGTCGAGGGGGGCAGTCCGCGCGATCGTCAGCGGCTCGCGACGGTGGTCGACCGATTGAGTGCAACATTTGGCGTCGTCGGCGTGGCCGCGGTGATCGTGGTCGACCCGGGGTACAACGCCGCCTTGATGCGCCGCGATGGGGGTCTGGTGCTGTACGTCACGAGTGCCGTGCTCGCGGACTTCGAGCTGATCGAGCTGGAGGGGGTGGTGGCGCACTGCCTGGCGCGCCAACGATTGGGTCTCGTCGAGCGCGAATGCGTAGCGGCGTCGGTCAATCTGAACGACGAAGCGCGGCGCGCGTTGGCGGGCGTTGGCCAGTGTTATCGCGCCGACGAGGTCGCCGCCGCAGCAATCCGCTACCCGCTCGGACTCGCGTCGGCGCTCGGTCACTGCGCCGATCAGGGAATCGTGAGCAATTCGTACTTCGCGACACCGGACTTCACGCGTACGCGCTGGTCGTGGTTCAATCCGTTCGCAGATCGTGCGGTGAGTAACCTGAGCGACCTGGACGATGCGCGACTGCGATCACTCGCCCTCCAGGAGTGGTGAAGTCCGCCGGTACACTGGTGATATGACACTTTCACCGGATAGTTCTGTCGTGGGCTCTGCCCGCGTCAAGCGCGGCTTGGCCGATATGCTGCGCGGCGGCGTCATCATGGACGTGGTCAACCCCGAGCAAGCCACGATTGCCGAGGACGCCGGCGCCGTGGCGGTGATGGCGCTGGAGCGCGTGCCGTCGGACATTCGTCGTGACGGTGGTGTTGCGCGCATGAGCGATCCCGAGATGATTCAAGCGATTCAAGCGACGGTGACGATTCCGGTCATGGCGAAGGCACGTATCGGCCATTTCGCCGAGGCACAGATTCTCCAGGCACTCGACGTCGACTACATCGACGAGTCCGAGGTTCTGACACCAGCGGACGAGGAGAACCACATCGATAAGTGGGGTTTTACGGTCCCGTTCGTCTGTGGCGCCACCAACCTCGGCGAGGCGCTGCGTCGCATTGGTGAAGGTGCGTGCCTGATCCGATCTAAGGGCGAGGCGGGTACCGGTAACGTCGTTGAGGCCGTGCGCCACCTGCGAACGATCAACGCGCAGATGCGCCGGCTGGCGTCGGCGGACGCCGCCGAGCTCTACGCGTTGGCCAAGGATCTGCAGGCGCCGCTGCCGCTCGTCGCCGAGGTCGCCGCGACGGGTCGTCTCCCGGTGCCGATGTTCTGCGCCGGCGGCATTTCGACGCCGGCCGACGCGTCGCTGGTTATGCAGCTAGGTGCCGAGGCGGTTTTCGTTGGATCGGGCATCTTCAAGAGCGAAGCCCCCCAGGTAATGGCGAGGGCCATTGTCGAGGCGACGACCCACTATCGCGACGCGTCCGTCGTGGCCAAGGTTTCCACCGGGCTCGGCGCCGCGATGCGCGGGGCGGAAACCTCGACGCTCGAACTGCGCTTGGCCGAACGAGGGTGGTAGGCGCGCGCGTCGGCGTCCTGTCGTTGCAGGGCGACGTTCGCGAGCACGTGGCGACGCTCGGTTCGATTGACGTCGACGCTCAGGCGGTGCGAACTCCCGACGACCTTCGTCTCGTCGACGCGCTGATCATACCGGGCGGCGAGTCGACGACGATCGCTCGGCTGTTGGAGACCTCCGGACTACGCCGGCCACTAGCCGAACGACTGCGCGCCGGCTTGCCGGTGCTGGGAACGTGCGCGGGCTTGATCATGCTCAGTCGTTCGATCGTCGACGGGCGGGCTGACCAGTGGAGCTTCGCGACGATCGACGTTGACGTCCGGCGTAATGGCTTCGGCCGCCAGATTGCCAGCTTCGAGACCATGGTTGACGTTGACGGCGTTGGTCGAGTGCCCGGCGTCTTCATTCGCGCGCCGAAGATCGAACGGTGGTCGGAGTCGGTCACGATACTCGCCACCCACGATCACGGTGCCGGTCCCACGCCGGTACTCGTTCGACAAGGGGCGGCGTGGGGGTGCTCGTTCCATCCCGAGTTGACGAGTGATCACCGCATTCACCACGCGTTCGTAGCGTCCCTCTAGATCTCCGGTAGCATTGCGACGCCCAACGGGGCAGGAGGAACCATGTCCGGCCATTCGAAGTGGGCGACGACCAAGCACCGCAAGGGGGCCAAGGACAGTGCCCGAGCGAAGGTCTTCGCCAAGCTCATCCGCCAAGTGGAGGTCGCCGCGCGAGAAGGTGGCGGGGATCCCGCTACGAACGCCAGCCTGCGAACCATGTTCCAGAAGGCCCGTGAGGCGTCGGTGCCGCTGGACACGATCGAGCGGGCCATTAAGCGGGGCACCGGCGAACTCGATGGCGCCCGCTACGAGGCGGTGACCTACGAAGGATACGGGCCGGGGGGCATCGCCGTGATCGCGGAGACGCTCACCGACAATCGCAATCGAACCAGCGCCGAGATAAAGCACCTGTTCGCGAAGAATGGCGAGA
>JAKBCI010000092.1 GCA_021807965.1 Actinomycetes bacterium | reverse complement strand
GCCTGGGCGAGGAGAGCCGCGGTGAACGTGATCGTCGTCGCCGGTGAACTGGTGGCGGCGTAGGTCGCGTCGGCGGCCTTGGTCGCACTCACCGTGCAGGTTCCCGCGCTCGAGGCGCTCAGCACGGCGCCGTTGAGCGCGCACGTCGCGCTGCCGGCGCTGACGAGGGTGAAGCTCACCGCGCCGGTTCCCGAGCCCCCGCTCGTGGTGAGCGTGAGCGGCGTGCCCGCGGTGCCCGAGGTGCTCGTGATCACGAGCGGCGCCTGCGTCTGAAGGCTGCTCGTGCCGCCACCGCTGTTCAACGGCACGGCGAGGTACGTGTACGCCCCGACGCCGACCAGATTCCCGTAGGCGCTCGCGATCACGACGTTCGCCGGTCCGACGCCACCGGTGGGCGTGAAGCCGGTGATCTCGGTGTCACTCACGACCTGGAAGGATGAGACCGGATTGCCACCGATGGTCGCGCCGGTGCTGCCCGTGAAGCCGCCACCGGTAATCACGATCGCTTGGGGAGCCCACGTGGGTCCCGACGACGGCGAAATCGCGGCGAAGCCGACGTACGTAAAGACGCTCGGCAGAGTGAAGGAGCCGCCGGTGTACGTGATGACCACCGAGTCGAGCCCCGCCGTAGCCGGTGCGGTGACGCCCGACACCGAGGTGATGGTCGGACTCGTGCTCGAGACCGTCGTGGTGAATGAGGTCACCGGCACCCCGCCGATCGACACGCCGGTCACCGTGTACGAGCCAGCGATGCTGATCGTGAAATTCGTGCCCCCAGCGTTCGAACCGACCATGGGCGAGAAGCCCTCACTGGTACCCGCGGCGTCAAAGGTGATCGACGCCGAGCCGGTGATCGCGGGATCGTTGAACGGCGTCGCGACGTAGGTGCCGCTGATCTCACTCGTCACCGGTGAACCGATCGTGGTACCGGCAACCGAGTACAGGACCCACTTCGGACCGATCTGACCGGCCCACACCCAGGCCGCCACGTACTGGACGCCCGACGCGTTGGCGAAGGTGACGTAGGGTCCCGTGAGACTCGACAGCGAGGGATTGCCCGAGCCCACGGTGCCAACGAAGTCGCTGTTGTTGATGCTGACGTAGTTGGTGAGGCCCGAACCGATGAGGGTGATCACGTCGTACTGGGTCCCCGGCGCGAGTGACGGATCGAGGCAGTACGACGTGTTGCTGCACGTGCCGGTCCCCTGGGTGAGCTGTGACGCGCCGGTGAGGGCCTGGGTGACCGTCGCCACGTCGGCCGCGGTGCTGATCGTCGCCGCGTTCGCGCTCACGTTGACTTGCGAGTAGAGGTAGCCAGCCGACGTCGCCTTCTGCGGGGTGAGCGTCGCCAGGTAGGAGCCGGTGGTAGTGCTGGCGCTCACCGTCGCGCTCACGTGGTCAAAGGAGGCGACGACCGTCGCGCCCGGAATGGTGAAGCCGCTCACGTCGAGCGACGTTCCCGCGACGACGCTCGACGACGAGAGCACCACGCTCGAATACGTGAAGGCGCCCGTCGCGGTCACTGATCCGTTAGTTGGATCGGTGACGACGACGTCCTGAGCGCCCGTGACGCCAGCCGGTGTCACGCCGGTCAGCGACGTCGAACTTACGTCAACGACGCTCGTCGCCGCGGCGCCGCCGATGGTGACCGTCGTCGCGGACGTGAATCCCGAACCAGTGATGGTGAAAGCCGTCCCACCGCTCGTCGAACCCGTGACCGGGCTGATGGACGTAAACGTGGTCGGCGTCCCGCCCGCCGACGCGGGCACCGCCACGCCGATCGCGAGTCCGAGCGCGACGACGACGGGCGCCAGGCGCGACAACATCCGACGACCGGCTCCCCGCTTGCCTATGCCAGTAGAACTGTCTCTCATGAGTACCTCACTTGGCTCGATGTGAACGCGGCGCTTACGTCATTTGACATCTCGCCAGCGCGTGCCAACAACGTGCACCGATGGCGGTAGTTTCACCATAATCCTCGAATTCTGTGAAAATTCTTAAACGTCATTACGAACATTTGACAACCACCTGTGAATCGTTCATTCGAAAGAAGAGATAGGGGCGGTCGGACCCCAAGCCACGCCCTCTTACCAGGTACGACGCTGTTTCAGCGTTCGCGACCGCTGCTCGCCTCGAGCACGCTGACCCCGGTAGCGTCCACCCGGTAGAGGGCGAGCTGGGCGTAGCGACGAGCGAGACCGAGCGCGAGGGCGCGCTCGGTCACGACCCAGCCGACCTCGTCGGGAAAACGTCCCGTCGCGTCGCGCGCCCGCGTCGCGACGGCTTCGGCACCCCGACTCACGAGTAACGCCGCCAGCTCGGCCCGATCGACCTCGTTACGTTCGGGCGACCGAACGACCGAGCCCGGGTTGTCGCTCGTGACGACGTAGTACGGGCCGCCGCGCGCGGCGTAGGCGACGGCGTCGAGGTGGCCGCCGTCAGCTGCGACCTCGAGCTGGGCTGGGGGCACCCGGTAGACGTCGAGCAGCCCGGTCGAGAACCGCGGCCTCGGCGTCGTCGTCGCCTCGGCGAAGGCGATCGCCGCGCGAGTTGTCGCCGAGGTGCGCGGGCTCGCCGTCACGTCGAAAGCGTGCTGGGTGAGAGGAAGCTCCACGTAGTAGACGGGCTGGAGAGAGACGCGCCGGGCCCGGTCGACGAAGTCGCGCGCGACCTGGACGTCGACGAGCGTGTCGGTGACCCCCTGGACGACGAAGAAGGGCGGCGCCGCGGCGTCGAGGCGGTGATACGGGCTCAGGTGGCGATAGAGCGCCTCGTTGCCCTCGAAGGGCACCTGGACAACCCGGTGCTCGAGGAGTCGTCGCAGCCCCCGCCCGAGGCCGCGCCAGTGGGCTTCGTCCCCCGTCATCTCGAGCACGCCGTAGAAGGAGAGACAGCCGCGCACCGACCAGTCGTCGACGTCCGCGACGTCGCTCGGGCGCCACGTCGGGTCGTCGCCACTCAGCGCGAGCAGCGCCGCGAGGTGGCCGCCGGCCGAGCCTCCCGCGACAACCACCCGGTCGGGGTCGCCCCCGTAGGCGCTGATCTCGCGCTTGATCCAGGCGAGCGTGCGCGTCACGTCCTCGATCTGGGCCGGCCACGGGTGGCGCGGCGCCAGGCGGTAGTTGGCCGCAACCGCGACCCAGCCGCGCGCGCAGAACTCGTGGAGCATCGGGCGTCCCTGCTCGCGCTTGTCGCCGAAGGTCCACGCCCCGCCGTGGATGTAGAAGATGACCGGGGCCCCCTCGAGGTCCTCGCGCGTGCGCCACACGTCGAGGCGGTGACGCGGCTCGGGCCCGTAGGGGACGTTGGCGGTCACGACCAGGTCGCGCGGGTGCAGCGGCAGCTGCAGGGCCGTTCGCCACCAGCGGCCAAAGACGTCCTCGCCCGGACCACCGACGATCAGTGGCGGCGTCGCGTCACGCATCGACTCGGCGACGACGCGCCGAGCGCGAAAGGAGGCGACGAGCAGGGCGCCGTTGGTCGCGACGACGACGAGGGCGAGGGCGACGACGACCGGGTCGATCCAGCCGATCGGCCAGCCCCACCAGGCGAGCAGGCCGAGCAGGCCGAGCTCGACGGTAACCGCCTGGATGGGCAGCTCGCCCGCGATCCAGCCGATCGGGTAGCTAAGCGCCGCGAGCGCGCCGCGCCGGCGCGGGCGAAGCGCCGTCACCGCGACGAGGGCCAGCCACAGACTCAGCGCGGCGACGACGTAGGCCATGGTCCATTGTCGTCGCCAGCTCGCCGTGCGCACAAACCCTACGATGGGGTCATGGCCACTCCCGCGATCCTCGAGCGACTGCGCGGCGCGACCGGCCTCTGGACGATGACCCTCGACGCGCAGTCCGTCGCCGACCTACGCCACGTCGTCGCCGAGCTCGACGCCCTCGGCTACGGCGCCCTCTGGCTCCCCGAGGCCTGGGGCCGCGAGGCGCTCGTGAACGCGAGCCTCGCCCTCGCCGCGAGCACGACGATGACGATCGCGACCGGCATCGCCTCGATCTGGGCCCGCGACGCCGTGGCCGCGACGAACGGCGCGCGCAGCCTCGAGGCGGCGAGTGGCGACCGCTTCGTGCTCGGTCTCGGGGTGAGCCACCGGCCCCTCGTCGAGCGACTGCGCGGACACCGCTACGAGAGTCCCCTCGCCGCCATGCGCGCCTACCTCGAGGCGATGGACGCGGTCCCCATGCACGCGGCCGACGCGGACCGCGCGGTGCCTCGCGTGCTCGCGGCTCTCGGGCCCAAGATGCTCGACCTCGCCGCGAGCCACGCCGACGGCGCCCACACCTATCTCGTGACGACCGAGCACACGGCCGCGGCGCGCGAGCGCCTCGGCTCGGCCTTTCTCGCCGTCGAGCAGGCGGTCGTGCTCGGCCAGAGCCGCGAGGAGTTCCTTGAGCGCGCTCACCGTCACCTCGACTTCTACACCGGTCTCGAGAACTACCGCAACAACTGGCGCCGGCTCGGCTTCACCGACGACGACTTCGTGCGCGGCGGCTCCGAGCGGCTCTGTGACGCGATGGTCGTGCACGGCGACGCCGACGTGATACGCGCGCGCAGCGCCGAGCACCTCGCCCGCGGCGCCGACCACGTCTGTCTCCAGGTGCTCGGGCCCGACGCCGCGCCGCCCCTCGCCGACTGGCGCCAACTCGCCGCGTGACCACCATTCGCGTGCGAGCCCACTACGCACGAACCCCCGAGGTGGTCTGGGGCGAGCTCGGCGCGATCGAGCGACACGTCACCTGGATGGCCGACGCGGCGTCGCTCGAGTTCGTTGGCGAGCAGCGCGAGGGAGTCGGCACGACCTTTCGCGTACGGACCGTCGTCGGTCCCTTCGCGACGACCGACGTCATGAGCGTCACCGAGTGGGAGCCGCCACGCCGGCTCGGCGTCGAGCACCGCGGCGCGTTCACCGGCGTCGGACGCTTCACCCTCGCCCCCGACGCGAGCGGCACGGCACTCACCTGGGAGGAGACCCTGCGCTTCCCGTGGTGGGCCGGCGGTCCGCTCGGGTCCTGGGTCGCCGCCCCGGTACTTCGTAGGATCTGGACAGCGAACCTGCGACGACTCGGCGAACGGCTCTAGCGACCGGGTCCCTCGCCGGGTCCAAAGACGACCACGTCGGGTCCCGAGCCGCCGCGCAGGCGCGCGACGAGTGACGCCACGACAGCGAGCTCGAGCAGCTCGAGTCCCCCGATGACGAACCAGCCGAGGGTCACCGTCACCACGCCGAGCACCAGGCCCGCGAGCACTCCGTGGCGCACCATCGACGCGATGACGAGGGGCAGCCAGGCGACGAGCCAGCTGAAAAACGGCGCGACGATTGCGAGACCGGTCCGCCGGCGCCACCCGAGGATGGCCCCGAAGATCGCCGTCGCGACGACGCCCGCGAGAACCGCGCCGCCGCGACCGTGACGTTCGAGCTCGTAGGTGACGAGCACCGCTGCCATCGCGATCGACCAGAGGAACATCGGCACCGAGGCGCCGCCTCGGGCGCGCTGGCGAAACTCGATGACGACCTGGCTCACCGCTCCAGCGTAAACGAGCGATCCCCCCGGGCACCGTCATCGCCGGCGCTCGGGGGGATCGAGGAGACTGCTACAGCGTGATCACCCGCACGTAGTTCGACGCGCCCGAGGCGCCGCCGACCGACACCGCGCGCACGCGCACGATGTAGGCGTGGTGGCGGGCCAGGCCGCGCAGGACGATGACCAGACGGCCCTTCACGGGCTGAACGGTCCAGCGCCCGTTGATCAGGTACTGGTAGTACGCGACCGGCGCACCGTTGGTCTGAGCCGGCGCGCGGAAGTACACGATCACGACGCCGGCACCGCGCACGCTGTGGTAGATCGAGGGTGCGCTCGGGGGACCGGCCGGCACCATCGCTGGGCCATTGACCGCCGCGGAGTTGCCGCTCGTGCTCTGGGCGACGACGCTGATGGCGTAGGGGATGCCGTTGGTGAGACCCGAGACCACGCAGCGATAGCCGGTCGTCGAGCACGTCTTGGCCGCGCCACCGCCGGTCGCCGTGACGAGGTAGCCGGTCACCGTCGCGCCATTGGCGCTACCGGCCGACCACGAGACCGTCAGCTGGTGGTTGCCGCGCTTGGTCGAGACCCCGACGGGACCGTTCGGTGTGTTGGGCTTCGGGGTCACCGCGGCACTGACGTACGAGCTCGGTCCCGCGCCGACGGCGTTGCGCGCCGACACCGTGAAGGTGTAGGGCGTGTTCGCCGCGAGCCCGGTCACCGTGCAACTGGTCGTGGTCGTCGTGCAGCTGAGGTTCCCCGGGGCCGAGATCACCGTGTAGAGCGAGATGGTCGACCCGTTCTGGGTCGCCGCGGTCCAGGTGACCGTGGCCGAGAGGACGCCCGCGGTCGCACTGACCGCGGTCGGCGCGCTCGGCACGCTCTCGCTCGGCGAGACGGCGTTCGAGGCGATCGACTTCGCGCTCGTTCCGTAGCTGTTGGTCGCGGTCACGCTGAAGGTGTAGCTCGTCCCGTAGAGCAGGCCGGTCACCACGCAGGTGAGCGTCGACGCGGTGCAGGTGAAGGCACCGGGCGACGAGGTCACCGTGTAGGAGGTGGCGGCGAGACCCGTCGTCGGCGTCGTCCAGCTGACGGTCGCCTGGCCGATTCCCGCGTACGCGGTCACCGACGCCGGCGCCCCGGGGATGTTGGTCGTGATCTGGGCCGTCGAGGCGGCGAGGCCCGTAGCGACCGAGGTGCCACTGGTCACGGTCTCGAGCACGGTCACGAAGTCACCGGTCTGGGTCGTCGTGGGCACGAACGTCGAGGAGGTCGCACCGGGGATCACACTGCAGTAGTAGGGCGGGGTCGAGGCGGCCGCGGTCACCGCCGACGTGCACGCGTACCACTGGTAGGCCGTCGTGTAGGTCGTCTGGGAGTAGACACTGCTCACCGCACTCAGCGTCGAGCCGACGGTCGCCGTGCCGGTGACCGAGATCGACGTGAT
>JAKBCI010000091.1 GCA_021807965.1 Actinomycetes bacterium | reverse complement strand
CGGACCCGGGGGCGTCGGTGGCGAGGACGGCGCGTCGTGGTACTTCGGCTTCCTCTACGCCCAGGCCCTCACCATCGGCGGCGGCACGTCCACCGTGCAGCGCAACATCATCGCCGAGCGCGTCCTCGGTCTCGCGAAGGACCTTCAGCCGGCGTCGGCGTAACGCGCCGTCGTGACCGCGATCGTCGTCGGCACGCTGGTCGCGAAGATGATCAGCATGCCGGTCAGCACCACGAGGGCGCCGCCGCGCGTGTGGTCGTGAACGAAGGCGAACTCGATCATGCCGGCCGAGATCACGTAGGCGAGCAGCGCCCACTTGAAGACGCGGCGAAAGGCTCGCCACGCGAAGGGCCGGTGTCGGGCCAGGGCCACCCACGCCGACGCGAGCGAGAGGGCCGCGACGACCAGCAGGACCGTGGGCAGCGCGAGCGGCGGGCGCCGCGGCGCGTAGGTGGCCATCGTGATTCCCCCGACGACGACGAATGCGAGGGCGACGGTGCTGAGCAACGCCACGGGTGGGAAGCGCCGCTCGGTCATCGAGACCCCACGCGCGTCATGATGATGAGCGTGGCCACCTGCATCAGTCCGGTGATGCCCGCCGTGTAGATGAAGCGCTTCATCAACTGGCCAATCAGTTCGCCGTTGGGTTCGGGCTTGTTCATCTCGTGCAGCACCGCGATGTTCGCCGGCTCGAGCACGCCGAGCGCGACTACCGCCATCACCCCGACGACGATGAACGAGGCGATCAGCCACGCGTGATTGACGCTCGTCGGCTCGAGGTTGCCCAGCTGCAGCGCGACCTGGAAGCCCGCGGCCAACGTCATCATGACGACCGTCGGCATGATGAGGACCATCTTGGGCATGAAGCGCGCCGTGAACTCGGCGCGCGCGGGCATCGAGAGCCGACCGAGGATCGGCCCGATGACGAGCCCGACGAAGAGGTCGATCGCGGTCCACAGTGCGCCGCCCACGACGTGGCTGAAGATGAGCCCCCAACGCCAATTGCCCGCGATCGACGCGGCAACGAAGACAACTGCGGCCCCGACGATTGGCAGCCCCCGAAGCGGCACAATCTGGATTTTCGGCCGTACCGCCACGGCTGAATCACGCACGACGTTGACCACGGTACCCCCCGAGTCAGTGTAGATAGTGACTGCGCGTGAGGTCGTGATCGCGCGAACGCGACGAAGAACCTTCTCAGGCATGACGCGACGGCAAAGACGTATCGACCGCGTCCGCGGCGACAGCAGTTGACCGACACATCGGGCGCGTCGCGAACCCGTCGCACCGTCGAACGGTACCTACGCGTTGACAAGCGCGGGCCACGACGGTTGCGCCCCTCGTCCGCGGCCTCAAGCGCCACGCTTCAACGCGGATTCGCCCCGCTGCTCGACCCAACCGTGAGGATCGAGCAGCGGGGCTTCGCCTACGACGTTGGCTGCGTGAACCCCAATTTGGCCAATGGCGCCAGTGAGTTGAGCAGTCCCGACACGATTGGCGTACCGAGTCCGGTCGGCAGGTCGTAGCCCGGACCCGCTTGGTAGCCGGGAGCGGGCGCGGCCTCGTTGGGGTAGTTAAGTGCGTTGTTGCCCACGGTCACGTCGTGAAAGTCCTGTACGTACGTCGTGGGGTTGGCCGCCAAGCTGTAGAGCGTTGGGTTCAAGAGGCCTAGTCCTGTTCCCATCGCCTGATCGAGGTCAGCGGTGATCGCGGCCCAACTCGGCGAGGCTTCACTCGTGCCGCCAAAGAAGTAGAAGCCGTTATTGGCAGCGCCGAGAAAGCCCAGGTAGATCATCGTCGCCGTGTAGACCGAGGCGTTGAACGACACGTCCGAGGTCGTGCGGGCCGAGATTCCCGACGTCGCCGACTGGTAGCTCGGTGCGGTGAACACCGAGCTCGGTGCCCCACCGGTCGCGCCAAAGATGCCGTACAGACAGCCGAACGGACACGTCGCCGAGGCACTGTCGTTCCACGTGTACTCGCCAGCGTACGTGCCGTCCGTTGACGTTGGCTGCGTATCGGCGGCGACGAACAGGTTCGTTCCTCCCGTTGCCGTCACGTTGGGATCCGACGCTGGGAAGGAGGCGTTGGCCGTCGAACCACCGTTGCTAGCGCCACTGTCGCCAGAGGACGCGAAGACGCTCACGCCCTGCGCGTTCGCCTCACGGTAGATCGCGTCGGCCTGTTGGAACTGCAAGTTGTTGCCAGCTCCCTTGATGGCCGACTCCGGTGAGCCGAAGCTCATGGTCATCACGTTACCCAGGTGATTGGTCACGGCGTAGCGCTCGGCTACGTTGAGGTCGTTGCCGTTGGGCGACGACGCCACGATAAGGTTGATCTGCGCGCCGGGCGCCAAGTCGTGGACGGTCTCAACGTCAAGACTCGTCTCCTGGGCCCAGCCCACCTGCAACCCGCTGCGGAACGTTGGGTTGAACGGCACCTTGCCGTCGGGATAGTACACGTGCAGGTTCGCCGGCGGCAGGCCAAACTCACTGTCGAAGGTCGCGAGGTCCTGGGCAATGGTGGGACTGCCGTACGCGTCGATGATCGCCACCTGCTCGCCGGTCCCGGCCAACTGGCCATTGATCGTCCACGGCACCTGATACGCGGTGTGCAGTATCTGCGGGCCGTAACACGCGAGGCCGACCGCAGCTATGCACTGCCCCGGAACGAATCCTGATGCCGCTACGGCGCTTGACGCCTTGATCGCTATCGGATGTACCGAATAGACGATGTTGGCGTTGTTACCCGTCGCCGCTGAACTCCCTGCCGTACTGCCCAGCATGGTGAGACTTAGTGCGAGCGCACTCGCACCCAGCGCAGCCAGCGGTCGGCGACCAGTGAGTGCGCGACGCCTCGTCGACTTTCCAAACTTCATTCCCACCCCTTTTGAGATAATGAACACGTTGAACGGACACGCATCCGAGGGCATCGGGATGATGGGGAACTGCCCCGATGCTCGAACACGCGACCGCCACTGAGGCGATAGCCTCGTCCGCCGACGAACCGCGCCTTCGACGGCCGCTGCGCGAGCGAACCGCAATGGGGGAGGCGACCTTCCGAGCCAGCCAGACACCGCCGCCGGTCGGTTTAACCCTTCCTCCCTGCCAAGGGTGATCCAACGTACTCACTCAACGTAGATCCGTCCGGGCCTGTCCCACCACGCACAGACCTGTGGGGGCTCGAGCGCCCGATCGGTTCGCGAAATTCGCCCTTCACCCGAGAGCGCGAGCGTGCGAGACTCTCGCCATGACTGAGCGTCCCACCATCGTCGTCTGCGACGGCGACCAGACCGGCCAAGAGTTGCTCGACCAATCGCTGCGGGTGATGGTGCCCGAACTGCTCGACGTCGACGTCGAGCTCGTGCACTACGACCTGTCGCTAGCGCATCGACGAGCGACCAAGAATGACGTCGTTCGCGAGGCGGCCGCGGCCATGGTGGTCCACGGCCTCGGACTAAAGGCGGCCACGATCACGCCGCCCGAGATCGGCGGCGTCGGTTCGCCAAACCGGATCCTGCGCGAGGGCATCGGGGGATCGGTGATCGTGCGAACCGGACGGCGCATCCCAGGGGTCGCCCCCGTTGTCGCCACCAACCGGCCGATCATCGTTATTCGCATGGCCGTCGGCGACGCCTACGGCGCGGACGAAGGCCGCGACGGCGACGCGGGGGGCGACGCCGAGGTCGCCTGGCGCACCGAGCGCATCGAGCGGTCCACGTGCCGCCACGTCGCCGAGTACTCCTTCCAAGCCGCCGAACAGCTCGACGGCGTCGTCTACGGCGGACCCAAGTGGACGGTGTCACCAACGTACGAGGGCATGCTGAAAGAGGAGATGGACGCCGCCGCGAGTCGCCATCCCCACGTGCGCTACCGTCCGACCCTGATCGACGCCACCTACGCGGGACTGCTCACCGACGCGCACGAGCGCGCGCTGGTGATCCCGTCGCTCAACCGCGACGGCGACTGCCTGAGCGACATGGTGCTGGCGATGTTCGGCTCGATCGCCGGCGCCGAGTCGGTCCTCTTGTCCCTCGACGAGAACTTGCGCACGCGCGTGGCCATGGCCGAAGCCCCCCACGGCACCGCACCGACGCTCGAGGGAAAGAACGTCGCCAACCCCATGGCCATGCTGCTCGCCCAGGCGGCCCTGCTCGACCAGGCGGCGTCGCACCTGAGCGCCCCGGCCTTCCATCGGGCCGGCGAGCGACTTCGCGCGGCCACGCTCGACGGCGCGGCCGACGGGGTTCGCACCTTCGACCTAGGCGGCGAAGCGTCGACCAGCGAGGTCGTCGACGACGTCATCGACCGGCTTCGGGCCTCTCGCTCCGTCCACTGACGACTCGACACCGCCACGACGGGCCGCTCGCGCGGCGAGCCAAGCCGGTAGTCTCCCACTAACCCCGGGAGGCGACGTGGACCAGTTGACGACGACGATTGACCAGCCGTTGGCGCAGGTCGAGACGGCCATCCGGCGCGCGCTCGCCGACCAAGGCTTCGGCATTCTGAGCGAGATCGACGTCGCTCAGGTCCTCTTCGCCAAGTTGGGTGTCGAGCGCGCCCCACTCAAGATTCTCGGCGCGTGCAACCCCGCGCTGGTCAACGCCGCGCTCGAGCACGACCCGAGCGTCGCGCTCGCCCTACCCTGCAACGTGGTCTTGTCAGCGCTGAGCGACACCGTCACCACCGTCTCAATCGCCGACCCCGCCACGATCTTGCCCGGAGCGGACGTCGCCGACCTGGTCACCGAGGCGCGCCAACGGCTGGGCACCGCTCTGGCCAGCCTGTCGCCCGGCCCGACCGAGTAGCACCGGTGTCCTGGTACGCCGAGCACGTCGTCCCTCGAGTCGTCAACCGGGTCTGTGCGACGCCGGGCGTGGCGCGCTGGCGGCGACGAGCCGTCGAGGGACTGAGCGGCCGCGTCGTCGAGATCGGCTTCGGTTCGGGCCTGAACGTCCCCTTCTATCCCGAGGCCGTCGAGCGCGTCGAAGCGGTCGAGCCACGCGACCAGGCCTGGCGTCTCGCGGAGCGAGCCATCACGGCCAGTCCCGTCACCATCGAGCGGATCGGGCTCGATGGCCACCGCCTAACGATCGAGAACAGCTCGTGCGACGGCGCACTGAGCACCTTCACGCTCTGTACCGTCGAGGACGACGCGCTCGTCGTCCGCGAGCTCTACCGCGTGCTGCGACCGGGCGGTACTCTGCACTTCCTCGAGCACGGTCTCGCACCCGACGCGCGCGTCGCGCGCTGGCAGTGGCGGCTCGATCCCCTCGAGCGACGACTCGCCGACGGCTGCCACCTGACGCGAGACGTTCGTCAACTCGTCGAGCGCTCGGGCTTCGAGGTCTCGTGGTGCGATCAGCGCTACGTGCCGGGACCTAAGCCCTGGAGCTACTTCAGTGTCGGCGTGGCGACCAAACCCGGCGCCTAGGAGTCATTGGACACCGGCACGCGACGAAACGACCGCCACAGCGCGAGGTCGTAGCCGAACTTGAGCGTGCCCGCGACGAGGAACGGCAGACCGACCCCCCAACCCTGCACGAAGCCGACCACCGATGGCCCAATCGGTCTCGTAACGTACCGGGCGGCGTTGGTGTAGACGGCGGCCCCGGTTCGCTCGTCCTCGTCTACGAGGGCCATGACGTACGCCTGGCGGGTCGGCACGTCCATCTGGGAGAGCGAGGTGCGCGCGAACAGCAGTCCTATCGCCCACCGCCAGTTGGGTGCGAAGGCGACGCCGGCGAGCAGGACGTTGGATGGCACGTGGGTGAACACCATCGTCGCGAGCAGCCCGAATCGCCGCGCCACCCGCGCGGCGACGAGCAGGGACGCGGTCTGCAAGACGCCGACGGCGAAGAACACCGCGCCGAGCGCGCCCGCCGTCGCGCCGAAACGGCGCGCCAACCAGTAGGCGACGAAGGACTGGATCACGAAGCCCCCGCCGAAGGAGTCGACGGCGAAGAGCGAAGCGAGCCGGCGCACCACCGAACGCGAGTCGGGCGACAAGCGACGACGAGCCGCCGCGCCCCGGAGCTCGACCCCACGTCCCAGCCCGCGGCTGAGGATCATGCCGGTTGCTCCCACTGGCACGAGAACGAGCAGCCACGGCGCGGGATTCGCAGACCACCCGTAAAGCCGTCCCACGTGTCCCGGGATCGTCGAGGCGAGCGCCCCCAGGGATCCTGAGGCCGCCGCGACCGCGTTGTAGACGCCGTAGCCCCGAACGCGACCATGCTCGCCGAACTGGTCGGCGAGCATGGTCTGCTCAAGTGAACTGAAAGGTCCGGACTCAACGACGTCGGTGGAGAGAACGCCGAGCAGACCAACCGCGACGATGACCCACGGCTGGCTCGTCGTCGCGATCACGACGCCACTGACGCCGAGCGCCACGTAGAGCGCGCCGTAGCAGCGGCGACGACCCCAGCGATCGGTGACGCGTCCGAGCAGTAGCGAGGTCGACACCATGCCGGCGACGATGGCACTGAACAAGAATCCCGCCACCACCGGCGCGTAACCGCGCTCGCGGAACACCACAGCGAGCATCACCGCCTCGAAGCCGTAGGCGAAGCCGCGGATGGCCTGGGCGGCGACGATCACGCGGGCGTCACGGGTCACGGCCGAAGGTTACCGATCCCGCCGACTCAGCGCCGACGTGCTCTACTCGAAGCGTGACGTTCGTGATCGTGGCGGCCCTGGTGTTCGCCATCAATCTCCTGCCGGCCTTTGGCCCACCCACCTGGTCGGTGCTCGTCTACGCGCGGCTGCGCTGGCACCTCGAACCCGTCGCGCTGGTCGTCGTGGGGGCGCTCGCGGCGTCGCTCGGACGCTACGTCCTGGGCAACGCGGCTCGCGCGGCGCGCGGTCGCTTCCCCGCGCGCTACCGAACCAACCTCGCCGCCCTCGCCGCACGACTGGGCAACCGACGCGCGAGACTCTGGTCGCTCGCCGTACTCTTCGTCGTGTCGCCACTGCCGTCGGCACA
>JAKBCI010000090.1 GCA_021807965.1 Actinomycetes bacterium | reverse complement strand
CCCGGGCTTCGCCGGAATCGAGAACGAGCTGCTCTACAACCCCAAGACGACCCTCGTCTTCGGTGACGCGAAGGACACGCTCACCAAGATGGTGGCCGCGGTGAAGGCGAGCTAGGGCGCCCTCGCGCGCTCGACACTGATCACGTACTGTGGCCTTTTGCAACTGCGTGGGGGGTTGATCATGAAGGCATCGCGCTGCGTGGCGGCACTCGTCGTGCTGTCGAGTGTCGGGGTGGCCAGCGCGGCGAGCGCGACGCTCGGGCGGTCGACGCGTTCGTCGCACCGCGAGGTCGCCCACGCGACACCCACCGGTAACCGCGCCGTCATCGCCTACTACCGAACGGTCGTCGCCGCGACCGTGGCCGCCGACGGCGCGCGGTACACCTACGGCGCGTCGGCGCCACTAGACCGGGTGAGGCTGGCCGCCAAGGGGGGCTGGAGCGTCTACAGCGGGTCGTGGCCCCACCCCGGCTACTACCCCGTCGACGACACCTTCTTCGTGGCGGCGAGCGGCGGACGCGTCACCTTCGTCACCGACACGATGACCTGGGGTGGTCAGGGACCGACCTTCAGTCCCTTTGGCGAGGTGCTCACCGCGCGCGGTGAGGTGGAGCTGTACGGCAACGCTGCCGCGTCGACGACGCCGACGCAGAACCAGCGGTTCAGTCAAACCTGTGGGGGGCCGGTACACGGCCCCGTCGCCGGATTCACCAAGGTGGGCGTCGCGTCGGGCTACGGCCTCTACGGCGACTTTCGCTCGATGAAGCGGGTCGGGCCGAACGAAGTGGTCGTCTCCACCTACCCCTACGGCAAGGGCCACGTCGCGACCGAGACCGACGTGATCGATCGGGCGACGCACCTGCCGGTGAGCGGCGTCACGACCGTGAGCGGCGCGCCCGGCCAGCCCGCCTACACGATGCGCTGGTCGGTCGCGTGGTACCACACGCCCCTCTACGTGCCTCGCACGAACGGGGTCTGCGCGTCGATAAGCCCCGGTATCGCCGTCTAGGTGCCGGCGGGACCGCTCGCGCGGCGACGTCGCCGATCAGTAGCCGTAGCCGCCCGATGACTTCGTGGTGGTGGTCGTCGTGCCGCTCACCTTCTTCGGCGCCGCCTTCACCACGGCGACGGCGAAGCCGCCGACGCCCTGGCCCGTGACCTCGCCGGGTCGCTTGTCCGAGGTCCACCGGTAGAGGGGCCGACGGTGCCAGGTCACCTGGTAGGTGCCGTTGGAGCGGCGAAAGACGCCGAGTCCGCCGACGCCACGGCCGACCGGCACCACGCCCTTGGGCACGGTGAGCGGTGGCCACAGGGCGAGACAGGTCCCGGAGCAGTTCGACTGGTCGGCCCGGTCGTTGTGGTAGGTGTAGAGCGCGAAGCCCTTCGTCGTGACCAGGTAGGTCCCGTCGGCGGCGTTGTGGCGCGTCGCGACGACGACCTCGCGCCGGGCGGCGCCGAGCGCGGGGGCGCCAATGGCGAGCAGCGAGAGCGCGGCGGCGCCGACTACCAGGCGGCGCCGGCTGAGGAGACGAATCATGGTCCTCCCTTCGAGGCGGGTGGTCGCCCGCCGTCAGGGGCATGGTACGGCGACTCGCGCGACGACGGTCAGTCGGGTGCCGCGCGAAGGCTGTGAATCGTCTTATCTCGACGTCGATCAGGGCGCGTCGAAGCCGGTGAGCTCGTTCAAGCGCGCGAGCACGTCGGCCCCGAGGGTCGTCACCGCCGCGGCGTTGGCGCGCACCTGGTCGGCGTTCGAGGCCCCGGCGATCACCGAGGCGACGCGCTCGTGGTCGAGGAGCCACGAGAAGGCGAGGGTGAGTATGGCCACGTCGATCGAGTTGGCGTACTCGAGCAGCGCCGCCACTTTCGCCTGGAACGAGTCCGAGAGCCAGTGAACGCTGCGTTCGGCCGACATCAGCGAGAGCCGCGTGCCCTCGGGCAGCGGCTCGCCCGGGCGAACCTTGCCGGTGAGCAGTCCGTTCGCGAGCGGGTAGTAGGGCAGCAGGGCGACGCCGAGCTCGTCACAGGCGTCGAGCACGCCGTCGCGCTCGACCTCGCGCGCGAGCAGCGAGTACTGGTTCTGGATCGAGGCGAAGCCGGGGCGATCACCGGCCGCGGCTCGCGCGGCGCGCAGCTGGTCGGCGGTGAGGTTCGAGCAGCCGATCTCGCGCACGTGGCCCGCCTCGACGAGCTCGTGGAGCGCCCCAAGGGTCTCCTCGATCGGCACCGTCTCGTCGGGGTAGTGCAGCTGGTAGAGGTCGATGTAGTCGGTGCCGAGGCGACGCAGCGACGCCGCGCAGGCCTCGCGGACGTACGCGGGGCTCGCGCCGTAGTGCGCGTCGTCGATCGGCATGCCGAACTTGGTCGCGACGACGGCCTCGTCGCGCCGCGACGCGAGGGCCTGGCCGAGGTAGACCTCGGACTGGGTCGCGCCGTAGACGTCGGCCGTGTCAAAGAAGTTGACGCCGGCGTCGAGCGCGGCGTGCACGACCTCGGCCGAGTGGCGTGCGTCCAAGCGGCTACCGAAGTTGTTGCAGCCGACGCCGACCACCGAGACCGAGAGCGAGCCGATGCTGCGCCGTTGCATGGAACCTCCTACGCCCTCGAGTGTAGGCAATGGCCCGACGGCGGGCCCGCGGGTACGATGGGGATAAAAGGAGCGCCATGAAGATCACCGTCAACTACGACCTGTGCACGAGCAACGCCGTCTGCATGGGCATCGCCCCCGAGGTCTTCGAGGTGCGCGACGACGGCTTCTTGTACGTGCTGAACGACAGCCCCGGTCCCGAGTTCCTCGAGCGGATGCGCGAGGCGGTCGCGAGCTGTCCGAACGGCGCCATCTCGCTCGTCGAGTGAGCGCCGTTCGGGTTCGCTTCGCCCCGTCGCCGACGGGCTTCTTCCACGTCGGCTCGGCGCGCACGAGCCTCTTCAACTGGCTCTTCGCGCGCCACCACGGCGGCGCCTTCGTGCTGCGCATCGAGGACACCGACGTCGAGCGCAACCGCGACGAGTGGCGAGACGGGATCATCTCGGCGATGGCCTGGCTGGGACTGGACTACGACGAGGGTCCGGTGCTGCAGTCGAGTCTGGTGGCCGACCACGCGGCCGCGGCCGAGGCCCTCTACGACGCCGGCTACCTCTACGCCTGTGACTGCTCGCGCGAGGCCGTCGAGGCGCGCTCGGCCGGCCGGCCCGGCTACGACGGGTTCTGTCGGGACCGGGGCCTACCGCGATCCGAGCGCACCGCGTTGCGCTTTCGCGCGCCCGACGACGGCGAGACGATCGTCCACGACCTGATACGCGGCGACGTCACCTTCGCCAACGCGAGCTTCGAGGACTTCGTGGTCGTTCGCCCGAACGGCGCCGTGCTCTACCCGCTCGCCAATCTCGTGGACGACCGCGGCGCCGCGATCACCCACGTGATCCGCGGCGAGGACCTCTTGCCGACGGCGCCTAAGCAGGTGCTGATGTGGGAGGCCCTCAACCGCTGCCGCGGCGTCGAGCCGGTCCCGCTGCCCCGCTACGCCCACCTGCCCATGCTCGTGAACGAGCAGCGCAAGAAGCTCTCCAAGCGCAAGGACCCCGTCGCGGTCGAGTCCTACCGCGACCAGGGCTACCTGCCCGACGCCTTCGTGAACTACCTGGCCCTGCTCGGCTGGAGTCCGCGCGGCGAGGAGATCGCGACTCGTGACGTACTCGTCGAACAGTTCGACCTCGCCGACGTCTCGCACTCGCCAGCCTTCTTCGACGTGAAGAAGCTCACGCACCTGAACGGCGAGTACCTGCGCGCGCTCGCCCCGGCCGCCTTCGTCGAGGCGGCGCGCCCCTGGGTCGCGCCGTGGTCGAGCGACTGGGCGCCCGCGACGCCACCCCCGTGGCGCGAGGACGAGTTCGATCCCGAGCTCTTCGTGCGCGTGGCGCCCCTCGTCCACGAGCGCGTCGCCACGCTCGGCGAGGTGGCGCCGATGGTCGCCTTCTTCTTCACCGAGGTCGAACCCGACGAGGCGGCCTTCGCCAAGGCGATCGGTTCGGATCCCCTCGGCCAGACCATGCTCGCGGTCGCCATCGAGCGATTCGCCGAGCTCGACTGGACGAGCGAGGCGCTGCACGCGGCGACCGCCGAGCTCGGCTCGGCGCTCGGGCTGGCGCTTCGCAAGGCGCAGGCGCCGATTCGCTGTGCGGTGACCGGCTCGCTCGTGGGCCCGCCGCTCTTTGAGTCACTCGAGATCCTCGGTCGCGACGTGGTCCTGCGTCGCGTGCGCGAGGCCCTGGCGCGCGCGTGATCTTCTGGCCGCTCAAGCTGGCCCTGCGCATCGCGAGCGCGCTGCTCAGCGTGATCGTGCTCTACTTCGGGGTCACCTTCGTCCAGATCTGGCTCACCGGGCGGCACCACTCGAGTGCCGACGCCCAGGCGATCCTCGTCTTTGGCACCGCCGAGCTGAACGGCCGGCCCTCGCCCGAGCTGCGGGCCCGACTCGACGATGCCCTCACCCTCTACGACGCCCACCGCGCGGCGTGGATCGCGGTCACGGGAGGCAACCGGCCCGGCGACCACTACACCGAGGCCGGCGTGTCGGCGACCTACCTCGAGGCCCACGGCGTCGCCAAGCGCCGCATACTCGTGGGCGGCGGCGACGACACCTGGCAGAACGTGACGTCGGTCGCCGGACAGTTGCTCGCTCGGCACCTGCGAACGGTACTGGTAGTGACCGACCCCTTCCACGAGGACCGCGCGATGGCCAACGCCTCGGCCCAGGGGCTTTCGCCGCTGCCCGCGCCAGTCTCCAACTCGCCCACGCGCGACTTCTCGCTGTGGCGCTACTACCTCAAAGAGACGATCGCCGTCGGCCTCGGGCGCATCGTTGGCTACGGCACGCTCAGCTCGTGGTCCCAGGGACTGCACCTGCCCCTCGCGGTTGGCGGTTAGCCGAACGGCTCGGGTAGGATTGCCGAGCCCTTCGGGGGTGGTGTAATCGGCAACACAACTGGTTCTGGTCCAGTTATTCAGGGTTCGAATCCTTGCCCCCGAGCGAAGCGACGGCTCGCCGTCGATTCAGGGTCCCATCGTCTAGTGGCCTAGGACATCACCCTCTCAAGGTGGAGGCACGGGTTCGAATCCCGTTGGGACTGCGTTTGAAATCTGTCACGTCATCGTGAACAGCCGAACCTGTGCAGACTATCGAAAGCCGCGACCCTTAGGCTGGTAGTCGCGATTGGGGTCGAGTTTCGTCTCTCCGATGAATTCGTCGTCTTCGATGGCGCTGCGCGGCGTCGCGTAGTGGCGGGCCTACTCCTCAGACCCGTAGGCGTCGTTGGTGGCATAGATGTGTACTCCATGAATCTCCTTATCGGTTATCTTGCGGCCGCGGCATCCGTGAACAGAAACCAAGTGTCCACGGCGAGCGTGATCTTCCTATGATCGCCTGGCTCGTTGAAGCATCTGGAGAGTGCTTGAAACCTGCTCGAGGACGAAGTCGTTTCTAAAGTGAGAGTCGTTCCGATCTCGTCAGATTCTGTTGAAAATCGCCTCGGTTGAGAACTTTTCGGGTTCGTCATTCCGCAGGCCACCCGGATGCCTACGGGTCGCACTGGTCCGACCAACTCAGGTTGTATCGGTACCTAGGAAGATACTGGTTCAGGGGCTCGGAATCTAACGAGGTCCAGTCGGCGAGTAAGTCCCAATTCGGCTTGCCAACGTAGAGCAGCCCACGCACCCGGTGGTTGTGCGATGATCGATTGCGAAACGCGCCTCAGTCACTTGGCCAACTTGTTCATCGCCTCGATCGATCGGCATCCTCGCGTGGCGTGTTCCCTCGGGTAAAAGTGATCCCGTGTCCCTCACCAACGCGAGTCAACTGCGCTTACGTCGATTACGCGGTGCGGTTAATTCTGGGCACCAGCGGTTCACTCAGATACGCCAGCGCCCGCCCGCTTCGGGCTACGACGCTACTGGTCGTACGCTAGAATCGCGCCGATGCGACGAATGACGGGGGCGTGTCGACGCTGCGCGAATTCCTTGGTCCCACTTTTTCTTCTTCTTTCGTTCGTCGTAGCGTTCGGTGGCCAATCGAATGCGGCCAGCGCCTCGAGTCAAAGCACGCTGATTCCCGACATTGGGGTGCACTCGGTCGCGGTCAATGCCGTGGGGTGCGCATCAACGGGGAACTGTCTGGCGATTGGCGCCTACGACTTTGGGAATGGCATCATCGACGTCTATGCCCTTGAGATAAACGGACAGTGGGAGAGTTTCTATCCGTTTGACGCCCTCAACTCGGTTTCACCCGCAGCTGGTCAGATGGTCATCGCGTGTTACGCGCGTATTTCCTGCACGGCGCTTATATCATGGCTGACCGCCAGTTACGTGGCGGAAACTTACGTGGCGACCGAGACTGGAGGACGGTGGTCGCCGCTCGTTCGGTTGGCGGCTCCCGATCAGTCGAACAACTTGGGCCAGGCGCTGTGGTGCAGTCCGCAAGGTAAATGCGCGGCGATCGAGACGGCACAGAACGCCTCTGGGCCGGCCCACCTCTACGTGTCTGACGGGCAGGCGGGTACGTGGCAACGGCCGAGCGCAATCATGTCCACAGAGCCCGTTGACATGGCGGCAGGCTCTGTAGCTTTTTCGTGTAGTCAACCTGGGTACTGCGTGCTCGCCGGGGCGCCCCCGAGCGCGACTACCTTGACCCCAGCTTCGATTGTCATGACGGACACGGGCGGTCGATGGCGCCTCGCGAGGATCGTCAACGCGGCTACGGGACCGCTTGGCGTGGATACGGCCAGTTGTTCATACGACGGGAGCTGCGTGCTCGGCGGATCTGTATCGAGGGGGCAAGGTTGCCCCGCCACCCTACGGTGCACCGCGGTGCCAATTCTTCTTGCCCAGCGTGACCATCGCCCGGTGTTACAAGAGGAGATTGTGTTGCGTCACGCGCACCGCGTCACAGTGACGCAGGGTCAGGTGGCCGATGTCGCGTGCAACGCGAGCAATGTCTGCTATTTCGTGCTTCGAGATTCCCGTGCAACACAGTCCCAATTATTGGAGTGGACAACACACGGTCTCGCGCCAGTGT
>JAKBCI010000089.1 GCA_021807965.1 Actinomycetes bacterium | reverse complement strand
GGGCGCGAGCTGTTGAGCGAGCTCGATGGCGTGCTCGGCCCGTTTCTCGAGTTGATCGACGTGGAGGCGGGCGCCGAGCGAGCCATCGAGTCGGCCGCTGGCGCGTCGGTGGGCGCGATGGTTGTTGACGGTCGCGGGTCGGCTCGCGCCGCGCTCCAGGTGCTGCGCGAGGCGGGCGGACCGGGGATGGTGCTCGCCGTCGGCGACGCACGGGTGGACGTCGTGCCGAGGCCCGAGGGCTGCCTTGCGGTGCGCGACCTCGTCCGCGCGCGCCGCGACGCGCCCGCCCACGTGGAGCGCGTGCTCGACGCCCTCTTTGCGCGGGCCTTTCTCGCGAACAGTTGGGACGCGGCGATCGAGATCGCCGTCGCCCACCCCGACCTCGTCGTCGTGACTCGTGACGGTGATCGATTCGCCGCCTCGGGTTGGCGCGTCGCGTCGGGACGCGCGGTCGTCACTCGAGCCGCGGTCGACGCGGCACTTGACGCCGCGGCGCAGGCCGCGATATCGGTCGAACCACGTCGAGCGAGTTTCGAACGCGCCAGTCAGGCCCTCGACGCCGCGCGTCAGGCGCTCGCTGAGGCCGTGGCGCGAGTGAGCACCACCGAGGCCGAAGCGGCCCGACTCGCGAAGGACGCCGAACGGGGGCGTGAACGCGTTCGCGAGTACGAGTTGCGCATCGACGCACTGGAGAGCGAGGCGGCGTCACTCGACGACGAGTGGACACGCCTCGACGGTGAGTTGCTCGTCGAACGGTCGCGATTGAGCGAACTCGAGCGGTCCCGTGACGAGATGGCGGCTCGACGGGCCGCCGCGCAGCGAGCCCTCGATGAGCTTGATCGGGAGCGGCGCGCGTTGGACGTCGCGGCCGAGGCACTGGCGCGTCACGACGCCGAGCTCGGTGAGCGACGTCGGTTGATGACAACGCGGCGAGACGAGATTGAGCGACGTCTTGCGGGCCACGTGGACGAGCGCCAGCGGGCGGCGTCGAGACGCGAGCGGCTCGAATTCGACCTCGCCGCGCTCGCCCGATTAGCCGCACTGGTGACGCGCGCCTCGAACGACGTGGCGCTCGCCCACGAGGCGCTGGACTCGACGTATCGCGAACAAGTAGAGGCGTCACGGGCGAGTGGCGAGCGCCTCGAGGAGATTCGACGTGCTCGTCACGAGACTGACGACCGGCTCACCGTGCTGCTCGACAACCGGCGTCGCCTCGAGGTCGAGCAGGCCGAAGTAGTGGTGAAGCGCTCAACGCTGCACGAAACGATTCGCCGCGAACTCGGCGTCGAGCCTCAGGAGGTGTCGGTGTTCGACGCGGACCCTCGCGGCGACGTCGACCTCGAACAGCGGGTGGCGGAGCTCGAAGCCCGCATGTCGTCACTCGGTCCGATCAACCCGCTCGCCCTTGACGAGCTGACCGCGCTCGAGGAGCGCTACCAGGAGCTAGACGTCCAGGTGGCTGACGTTCGCGGCGCTCGCCGAGAGCTTCAAGAGGTGCTGCGAGCCCTCGACGATGAGATCATGTCGACGTTCACGTCGGCGATAGCCGACGTGAACGAGCACTTCGCGAACCTCATCGGGATGCTGTTTCCCGGCGGACAGGGGCGGCTCCTGCTGACTGACCCTGACGACCCTCTCAACACCGGCGTGGAGATAGAGGTCCGTCCGATGGGTCGTAACGTCCGTCGCATCTCCCTGCTTTCGGGGGGCGAGCGCTCGATGGCGGCGCTGGCGTTCCTCTTCGCCGTCTTTCGCTCGCGGCCGTCTCCCTTCTACATGATGGACGAGGTTGAGGCGGCGCTCGATGACGTGAATCTGCAGCGATTCTTGAGCCTCGTCGACGAATTCCGCGATGAGGCTCAGCTCTTGATCGTTACTCACCAGAAGCGCACCATGGAAGCCGCGGACGCACTCTACGGCGTGACGATGGTGCCGGGAGCTTCCTCGAAAGTGGTCAGCCAGCGCGTGCGTCGCGAGGCGGCGTCGTGATCGCGGTCCTGGTCATCGTCGCGGTCGTCGTGCTGATCGTCGGGACGGTCGTCGTGATCGCTCGTCGCCGGGCACGAAACGCGGCGCTCGCGGCAACGGCGACTCGAGCGCCGCTGCCCGACGTCCTCGTCACCGGGGCCGTCGAACGTCCGTCCCTCGACGAGGCGCCGTCGCTCGGAGCGCGTCTGGGCGCATCGCGCGGCGTCTTTGAACGGGTGAGGTCGATGACGACCTCGGGCGCACTAAGCGCTGGGGAACTCGAGGTCGTCGAAGAGGTCCTGCTCCGCAGCGACGTGGGCGTGGCGACGACGTCGCTGATTCTCGAGGGGCTGCGCCGCGACGGGGCGCCCCAGGGGGTCGCCACGGCACTGCGTCGAGCGCTGCGCGCGTGTCTGGTAGACGAGCGCAGCGTGACTGATCACGCCGAACCCGGGAGCGTGGCGGTGTGGCTCTTCGTCGGGGTGAACGGCGTGGGCAAGACCACGACCATTGGCAAGCTGGCGCATCGAGAGGTCGCCGCCGGTCGCTCGGTCGTGTTGGCTGCCGGCGACACGTTTCGCGCGGCGGCCGCCGAACAGTTGGGCCAGTGGGCCGAGCGATCGGGGGCGGACGTGGTGCGCGCTGGCGAAGGTGCCGACCCGGGCTCGGTGATTCACGACGCCATCGGGCGCGCCGCGGCGCGCGGTGCCGATCTCGTGCTCGCCGACACCGCCGGGCGGCGTGCGAATAACACGAACCTGCTCGAGGAGCTGGCCAAGGTGCGACGCGTCGCTGACCGCGGCCCCGGTCAGGTGGTTGAGACGTTCATGGTGCTCGACGCCACCACCGGCCAGAATGCGCTGTCTCAGGCCCGAGAGTTCTTAGCGGCGGCGGCGGTGTCGGGTATCGTGCTCACGAAACTGGACGGGACCGCGCGAGGGGGAATCGTGATCGCGATCGAGCGCGAGCTCGCGATTCCGGTGAAGTTCGTGGGCGTGGGCGAGGGGATTGCCGACCTGCTTCCCTTTAACCCCGACGAGTTCGTCGATTCGCTCATTCGGGTCTGACGGTAACCTGCAGACCATGTTCGACGCACTCGCGGATCGTTTCGAGCGCCTGAGCGCGTCGCTGCGCTCGCGGGGGCGTCTGAGCGATGCCGACCTCGACGCGGCTCTCGCCGACGTGCGAAGCGCCTTGCTCGAGGCTGACGTGGAGCTCACGGTGGTGCGGGCGTTTTTGGACGCGTTACGCACTCGATTGGCCGGTCAGGCGCTCAACCAGAGCCTGACGCCCGGCCAGCAGGTGATCAAGGCCGTTCACGAGCAGCTCGTCGACGTGCTCGGGGGTTCCGCGCTCAAGGTGACCTACGCGTCACGCCCGCCAACGGTGATCGTGCTGGCGGGACTGCAGGGCGCCGGCAAAACTACGGCCGCGGCGAAGCTCGCGGCGTGGTTCAAGCAGCAGGGCCGCCAGCCGTACCTCGTCGCGGCCGACCTGCAGCGGCCCGCGGCGGTCGAGCAGCTTCGCGTACTGGGCGAGCAGATTGGCGTCGGCGTCTTCAGCGACGCGTCGACGCCGGTGGACGTGGCTCGACGAGGTGTCGCCGAGGCTGCGCGAATTGGTCGAGACGTCGTGATCGTCGACACCGCGGGGCGACTGGCCGTTGACCGAGCGCTCATGGACGAGGTGCGCGCGATCAGCGACGCCACGTCACCGCACTACACCTTCTTGGTGATTGACGCCGCGACTGGACAAGACGCGGTGTTGACCGCACGGTCGTTCCACGAAACGCTGGCGTTGTCGGGCGTCATCGTGAGCAAGCTCGACTACGACGCTCGAGGTGGCGCGGTGCTCTCGGCGCGCGGCGTCGTGGGCTGTCCGGTCGTGTTCGCGTCGACCGGCGAGAAGTTGGGCGACTTCGACCTCTTCCACCCCGATCGCATGGCGTCGCGCATCTTGGGCATGGGCGACGCGCTGTCACTGATCGAGCGGGCCGAACGGACGATGGACGCCGACGTGGTGGCGGCCTCGGCGGGACGTCTCATGGACGGCAGTTTCACCCTGGACGACTTTCTCGCCCAGCTCAATCAGGTTCGAAAGATGGGTTCTCTCGGCGGGTTGATGCGGCTCATGCCCGGTGTTACCAAGGAGATGCGCGCGGCCGCCTCGAACGTGGATGACCGCGAGTTGAATAAGGTTGAGGCGATCATCCGATCCATGACGGTTCGCGAGCGACGAGAGCCGGCGATCATCGATGGCTCGCGACGCGCACGGATCGCCAAGGGATCGGGGACCACCGTCAACGCGGTGAACCAGTTGCTCAAGCAGTTTGGCGAGATGCGCAAGATGATGCGTCAGATGGGTGGCGCGAACGCGACGGTGCCGCCCCAGATGGGCAAGCTCGCCGCGCTCGCCGCTCGCCACGGGACGGACTCGCTACCGGCCGGTTTCGAATCGCTGGGGGCGGGCATGCGCGCGGCGGCGTCCGCGCCCAAGGGCAAGAAGAAAAAGGGTGGTCGAGTCACCCCGCCCAAACAGCGCTAAACTGGTGCGCTCGGGTATATCACCCGGTCCCGGTCGGGACAGGTCTGGAGGATCTTCGTCGTGGCAGTGAAATTACGTTTGGTGCGGATGGGCAAGAAGAAGCAGCCGACCTACCGCGTCGTTGCGACCGACAGTCGTCGGGCTCGTTCGGGTGCCTACCTCGAGATTGTCGGGACCTACCAGCCGCGCGGTCTGTCAGAGACTAACGCCGAGACCGTTATCACCATCGATAACGACAAAGCCGTTCACTGGCTGCGACACGGCGCCCAGCCCACCGAGCGCGTGGCGAAGCTGCTTCGCGCGAGCGGCGCTTTGGAGGCATTCGAGGCATCCAAGGCGGCCCAGTGAGCGACCGACACGACGACTACGTCGCCGGCGACATCAACACCATCGACGGGGACGGTTTCGCCGAGCTCGAGCCGACCGATGGTGGTCGCCCCGCGGATCGGGCAGTGACCGCGACGGCCGTGTTGCACTACCTGGCCTCGTCGCTGGCCGACGACCCAGGCGCGGTCTCGATTGAAGTATCGCAACGCCACGACAAAGTTGTGCTCTCGCTGAGCGTTGGCGCGGACGACATGGGGCGCATTATTGGTCGACGTGGCCGAACCGCGCAGGCCATTCGGGCGCTGGTGAGCGCGGCCGGTGCGCGTGACGGCGTCACGACGTCGGTGGACATCGTCGACTGACGTGTGCGCCGAGCGCACGCTCGAGGTCGGACGGATCATTAGGGCGCACGGTCTTCGGGGCCAGGTAATCGTTGATCTGTGGACCGACCGTCTGGAGCGGCTCGCCCCCGGCGCGGTGCTGTTCACCGATCGCGGTCCCCTTACCGTGGGGCACGCCGCTCGCCACCAAGACCGATTTCTGGTCACGTTCGACGGGATCGAGCGGCGAGAGGACGCCGAGTCGTGGCGCGGTACGGTGCTGTCAGCGCCGCGGCTCGAGCGAAGCGACGCTGACGCCGACGTAATCTGGATTGACGATCTTTTCGGCGCGGCGGTCTACGACGCCGGTGGCGACCACCGCGGTGTCGTCGTGGGAGTCGAAGCGAATCCGGCGAGCGACTTGCTGGTGCTCGACAGCGGCGCGCTGGTGCCCCTGACCTTTGTCACCGCGGTCGACGCCAACGTACGAGTCGACGTCGACGTTCCCGAGGGGCTCTTCGAGTGACCATGAACATCGACGTCCTCACGCTCTTTCCCGACGCACTATCGGGCTACGCCGCCACGTCGATTCTCGGACGCGCCGCGCAACGCGACTGCTGGCGGTTGCGGCTCTTCGATCTGCGCGATCAGACCGACGACGTGCACCGCACGGTGGACGACACGCCCTACGGCGGTGGGGCCGGGATGGTATTGCGTGCCGAGCCGATTGTGCGCACGGTGGCGTCGGTGCCAGATCTCGCCCGTCCGCTGATCGCACTCACTCCCTCGGGTCGTCCGTTCACGAACGCCCTCGCGCGCGAGCTCGCTGCGACGTCGGGGTTCTCGCTGCTGTGCGGTCGCTACGAGGGCTTCGATCAGCGTGCACTCGATCTGGTGGCTGACGATGAACTCTCCATCGGCGACTTCGTGCTCGCCGGTGGCGAATTGGCGGCGTTGTGCGTCATCGAGGCCGTCGTTCGACTGCTGCCGGGCGCCCTTGGCAATGACGAGTCGAGCGTCGACGAATCGTTCACCACGGGACTGCTCGAGTACCCGCACTACACCAAGCCGGCGACGTTTCGGGGACGGTCGGTGCCGGCGGTGCTTCGCTCGGGCGACCACGCGCTCGTGGGACGGTGGCGTTACGCCCAGTCGCTGGCGAAAACCGTCGCACGACGTCCCGACCTGATCGCGGCCCGGGGCGGGTTGTCAGCGTCGGACCGGGCGGTCATGGCCGAGTTTGGTCTGTTGGAAGAGGACCACCAGGTCGGCTAGACTTCTACAGCCCGAGACCCGAAGGGGACGCTGATGAATCCGACTGAACTCATTGACCGTGACTCGTTGCGTGACGACATTCCCGACTTCCGGGCCGGCGACACGCTCAAGGTGCACGTGCGGGTCGTCGAAGGCACCCGTCAGCGCATTCAGATCTTCCAGGGCGTGGTCATACGTCGCCAGGGGTCGGGTTTGCACGAGACCTTCACGGTGCGCAAGATCAGCTTTGGCGTCGGCGTGGAACGCACGTTCCCGGTGCACGCGCCGACGATCGCCAAGATCGAAGTCGAGACGTACGGCGACGTTCGTCGGGCCAAGTTGTACTACCTCCGTGATCTGCGCGGACGGGCCGCCAAGATCAAGGAACGGCGCGTAACCGAGCGCGCGTAAGGCCCACATGGGCGACGAAGAGCTCGACGACTACGAGTCGACCCTCGAACTGGCGCTCGTCCAGGAGTACAAGGCCGTCGTCGGAATGTTCCACTACGCGGTCGAGACCGACCGCCGTTTCTACCTCGCGAACGACGTCGCCGTCGACGTTCGCTCCACCACGCCGACCATGCTCGAAGTGACCCTGACCGACGCGTGGGTCTGGGACATGTATCGAGCGGCGCGCTTCGTGCCGTCCGTGCGCGTGCTGACGTT
>JAKBCI010000088.1 GCA_021807965.1 Actinomycetes bacterium | reverse complement strand
AAAGAGAGTCGACTTGTAGAGGGCGTGGCTCGTGACGAGGAAGAGCGACGCGAGCAGGGCGAGACTCGCCGCCGCGCGGTGGTGATCGGTCGCAAAGAGCCCCGAGGCGGCGAGGCCGATGACGACGAGACCCATGTTGTCGCTCGTGGAGTAGGCGAGCAGTCGCTTCACGTCGGTGCTCGTGGCGGCGTAGAGCGAGCCGTAGAGGGCCGAGGCGACGCCGACGAGTCCCGCGACGAGCCACCACCACGGCGACCCGACCCCGAGCAGGGTCCGCGCGAGCAGGATCCCGTAGATCCCGAGGCCGACCATGGCGCCCGAGAGCAGGGCCGAAGCGGGCGCCGGCGCCTCGGCGTGGGCGCGCGGCAGCCAGACGTGAAAGGGGACGAGGCCGGCCTTCGCCCCAAAGCCCGCGAAGAGCGCGAGAAAGATGGCGCCGCGCGCCGACGCGGGCAGGTGCCCGGCGCTCGCGGCGATCGCGGCGAAGCTCGGACTCTTCGCGTGCGCGGCGAGCGCGACGAGGCCGAGCGTGATCGCGCCGGCGCCACCCTGGGTCATCGCGCCGTACCACCACGCGGCGTGGCGAGCCTCGTCGCGACGCGCGTGGTCGTGGGCGACGAGCGCGAGCGACGCGAGCGCCATGAGCTCCCAGAGGACGAGGAAGGTGACGGCGTCACCGGCCGCCGGCACGAGCAGCAGGCACGTGACGAAGAGTGCGTAGGCGGCGACCGCGCTGCGCGAGCGCAGCGCGTGGCGCTGGTAGCCGAGCCAGTGGATCGTCGCGGCGAGGGCGACGACGGCGCTCGTGAGGCTAAAGAGCGCCCCGAGCGCGCTCAGCTCGACCGTTGCGCCGCTGAAGGGCAGAACGCTCACCACGTGGCCGTCCACGGCGCGGCCCGTGGCGAGCACCGCGATCGACGCGGTGGCGCCGGCGACGATCGCGACCGCGAGACAAGCGGCCGACGTCGCGACGCGGTACCGCGCCGGCGCGAGGCTCGCGACGGCGCCGAGCGCGCCAAAGATGACGACGACGCCGAGTGCGATCACCGGTCCGTCAAGCGCCGCAGCGCGGCGAGGATGTCGTCGGGGTGGGGTGGGCAGCCGGGGATCTCGAGGTCGACGGGCACCACGTCACCGACCGCTCCGGCGACGGCGTAGGCGCCGGCGAAGACCCCGCAGTTCCGCGCGCAGTCACCGAGGGCGATCACGAGGCGCGGTTCGGGCATCGCGAGGTAGGTGCGCTCGAGCGGTGAGGCCATGTTGCTCGTGACCGGGCCGGTCACGAGCAGTGCGTCGGCGTGGCGCGGCGACGCGACGAGGCGCACGCCGACTCGCTCGGCGTCGTACACCGGTCCGAAGACCGACGCGATCTCGAGCTCACAGCCGTTGCAACTGCCGGCGTCCACGTGACGCAACTGCAGCGAGTGGTGCAGTGCGGCTGACGCTGGGTGCGGCGCGGAACGCTCACGCAGGCGTTCGCTCACTCGCCGACGTCTCGTCCAACTCGTCACCAGTGAGCGAATCATCCACTATCCCGTTACGCTGCGCAGGCCTCGGCCGTCGCGTTAGAGCGATCGTAGCACCGAGGTAGGTTGCTCCTCGGTGGCGACGCGCCGATGCCGGCGCTGGCCCAGCGGAGCGCGTTTCGTGCGGTCCGCTGAGGCGATGAGGCGTCGATGAAGGCATTATCGAGGAACTGGCAACGACGACCAGGACGATGCATCACGAGCGCACTCCATGCGCGGCCGTGATGAGGCCCGCCGACGAAGTTCGCGCAACGGCTGTCCAATTTGTGGACAATTCTCTGACAAGTCGGACGAATTGTCGATTTGTCGTGCCATGCTCGCTCCGGCCCCGCTTTTCGCGGAGTGACTCGGCTTCGGCTGGGGTGGCCCTTCTCTAGCATGCCCTTGCGTGATAGGGCCACGTCCCGACGCTAGCCGTGGTCCATCGGCGCCGACGGTATTCGCGTCGTGTCGCGGCGACCTCACCAGTCCCGATCGCCGCCGATCGACCCCGTTCCCAGAGTTGAGCGGAAGTTGACGCTCGCTAGAGCGGCCCGTGGATTTGGTTTTCGACACTGGAAAACGTGCAGTTCACTACGCAAGGGCAGCGTGCTTCCGGGTCAACCAAGGTTGCGGCGCGTCGAGTCGCACTCGCGGTGGGTGTCGCGGTGTCGGCCTTCGGCGCGTACGCGCTGGTCGTCGTGCCGTCACTCACTGGCGCCACGAGCCACGCCAGCTCACCCACGAGCGCGCGGCCCTTGAGCGTCGTCGCGCGGCGCGCGGCGGTGGGATCGCGTGGCGGGTTCAGCGCGGCCTCCGCCACGCCAGCGATGGCCGTTCGTCGCGTTGATCATCCGACGTCGGCGCGCACGACCCCGTCGGCGCACCTCACCGCGCTGCGCACCACCCCTGGCGCAAGAGTCCACACCGCGGTTCGTTCGACGGAGGCCACATCGGCGAACGTCGCCACTGTTCATCCCGTCACGACGACGCCGGTATCGCGCGCCACCCCGACGTCGGGGCGTTCCACGTCGCCAACTACGAGCGCAACGACGCGGCCCGTCGCCGCCACGCCCGCCGTCGCCCCCGTGTCGGGTGCGGCGGCGACGCTCGCCGCGCATCTCAACCCTGCCGTCAACATTGCGCCCAATCCCGACTTCCTGCAGGCGGGCAACTGCACCCAGACGGGCTCGACGTGGACGTGTGACAACCCGTGTCTGACCTCGACGCTCACGTGGCCGGCCTTCACCGACGGAGTGGCCTGTACGAACTACGTCCTCCAGGCGATCGACAACGCCCGCGCGGTCGAGCACCTCGGACCGATGACTTTGCCGAGCAACTGGTACAGCCTGACTACCGCGCAGCAGCTCTTCGTTGTCGCCAACCTGGAGCGCACTGCGCGCGGTCTGCCGCCGTACCTCGGAATCAACGCCGCCCTGAGTGCCGCGGCCCAGCGCGCCGCCGCGTCGAACCAGGATCCCGGCGTGGCCGCCGGTTTCGCGATCGCGACCGATGCCCAGGGTTACCCCGCGATGGGTGGCGCGTGGTCGGGCGGCTTCTCGGTGCTGGCTGCCGACTACATCTGGATGTACGACGACGGCTGGGGCGGCAGCGCCGCGGCTACGTCGAATGTCGCCTGCACGACCGCGTCGGCCGCGGGGTGCTGGGCGCACCGCGACGAGCTGCTCGGCTACGACCCGGGCTACAACCCCGGTGTCGGGCTCAGCGCGTCGAACTGCGAGATGGGCGTCGGCTTCGCCGTCGTAGGTGGCTCGGGGTCCTTCGTCGACCTGATTGAGCAGCCGGCGTCGACGCCGCCGGCGATGACCTTCACGTGGGCCGCTGACGTCGTGCCCTATTTATAGGAGACCGTTCAGCGCCGGTCGAAGGCGCTAACCATAGAATCCCGCGTTCGGGGCCGTGGCTTCGTAGACTCGGGCCCGTGCGGCGGTTCGCTACCCTACGAGTGCTGAGTTGGACGAGGTCGTGACGACGGTCCTGGTCGTCGAGGACGACCCCGACGTCGTGGCCCTGCTCGAGCGTTACCTCGTCGGCGAGGGCTACCAGGTGGTCACGGCGCGCGACGGCTCCGCGACGCTCGCCGCGGTGGCCGCCCACGAACCCGATCTGGTCTTGCTCGACATCGTGCTCGGCGACGAGGACGGCCGCGAGATCCTGCGCGAGATGCGCTTCGTGAGTGACGTGCCGACAATATTCCTTACTGGCCGGGGCCTCGAATCCGAGCGAATCGCCGGCCTGAAGCTCGGCGCCGACGACTACATCGTCAAGCCGTTCTCGCTCGGGGAGGTCTCCGCGCGCATCGAATCGGTGCTTCGCCGCAGCGGGGCGAACGCGACCGAGCACCAGATCGCGGCGCCGACGAAGCGATTTGGCGACCTCGCGATCAACGAACACACCTACGAGGTGACCCTGCGCGGCGAGCTGGTGGAGCTCACGTCGAAGGAGTTCGCCCTGCTCGCCTTCCTCGCGGGCTCACCGCGCCAGGTCTTCACCCGTCAGCAGCTCCTTGAGCACGTCTGGTCATCGTCCAGCGAGTGGCAGAACGAGGCGACGGTCACCGAGCACGTGCGCCGGCTTCGCGCGAAGCTCGAGACGGACCCCGATCATCCGCGTTGGATCACGACGATCCGCGGGGTCGGTTACCGCTTCGAGCCCGGCGAGCACGCCTGACTTAGGGCGCCCGGCTCGCGAGCAGCGCGTAGACGCGCTCGACCAGTTGGCTCGGTCGAAAGGGCTTCGCGATGAAGTCACTGGTCGCCAGATCGAGTCCATCCAGGATCGTGGCGTCGGCCGATCCCGAGGTGAGCAGCAAGGCCGGCGACGGCGTCATGGCGCCGACTCGGCGCGCGAGATCGATCCCCGAGAGCGTTCCCAGGACGACGTCGCTGACGACCAGGTCGACACTCGCGTCGAGCAGTTCGAGGGCCGCCTCGACGGAGGCGGCCTCGAGCACGTGGTGGCCATTGCGACCGAGGACCCGTACGACGAGGTGGCGAAGCGCCTCGTCGTCTTCGACGACGAGGATGGTCGCGCCGCCTGGCGGCGGCGGCGCGATCGACGTACTCGCGGCGACGTCGACCTCGATCGGTGCGTCACTGATCGGCAGCACCATCTCGAAGGTCGAGCCGACGCCGACTTGTGACACGACGACAATGGAGCCGCCGGCCTCCTCGGTGAACCGTCGAGCCGCGGCGAGGCCGAGGCCCGTGCCGGCGAAGGGGCCCTTGGTCGTGAAGTGGGGGTCGAAGCAGCGTTGCGCCGTCTCGTCGTCCATGCCGTGTCCCGTGTCCGATACCCGTAACCGCGCGTACTCGGCCGATCGGTCGACCCGGTGGCTCGCGTCGAGGTCAGCGCCCGAGACCCGGTCGAAGGCGAGCGCGAGGAGACCGCCATCGGCCATCGCGTCGCGAGCGTTGATGACGAGGTTGAGCAGCGTCTGCTCGAACTGGTCGGCGTCGACGCGCACGAACGCGCCGTCTCGGGGACTCGTCCAGCGCAGCTCGATCGTCGGCCCGATGATCCGCTCGATCACCTCGAGATTCGACGCGATCACGTCGGCCGGGTTGACGACGACGGCGTCGGGTGGCTGGGTGCGGCCCAAGGTCTGCAGCTGAGCGGCGATCGCCGCCGCCCGCGCGCTCGTCGCGACGATCGCCGCCGCCGCGTCGCGTGCGGGACCCTCGTCGAGCTCGTCGACGAGCAACTCGCCGTAGCCGGCGATCACGGTGAGCAGGTTGTTGAAGTCGTGCACCGTTGAGCCGGCGACGAGTCCGCGGATCTCCATGGTGTGAGCGTGGCGGAGCTCCTCGCGCATCTGGTGCCGGTCGGTCACGTCGTCGACGAGCGTGAGGAGGGTCGGGGGCGTGTCGCCTCGAGACTCGATCAGTCGCGCCGAGACGACGAGGTCGCGGACGCGACCGGCGACCTCGACGCCGCTCAACTCGGTCGCCCGAGGCGCGCCACCGGTGAGCGCTTCACTCCAGACGCCACGCAGGGCCGCTAGCAACGGCGTCGAGAGTACCGGAGCAGACTCGACCTCGGGCTCCACCGGCCACGAGAGGATCGTCGCGGCGGCGCGGTTCCACCAGCGCACACGTTCGTCAGTCCCGACTTCGACGAGACCAATCGGCGCGCTATCGACGAGGGCTCGCCAACGCGCCTCACTCGTGCGGACGACCCGAGTCAGCTCGCTCGCCGACAGCGCCGTACCCGCGCTCTGGGCGAGCAGCGTCGCGATCTCCTCGTCTTCGTCGGGGCCTGGCGCGGCGCGAAGGATGGCGAGTCGACCGCGAGGGTTGCCGGTCGCGTCACGCACGGTCGCCGTCAGCCAGCGGCCGTCGCTACGCGCGGTCGCACGATCGTCGCCGACGGGTACGAACTCGTCGGTCGCGGCGTGGTCACTACCGCGGTCGGCCCGCGTGATACGTCTCGGCGGTCCGTCGTCGACCAGCATCACTGACTCCGCGTCGAAGAGTGATCGGGCGCGTGCGACGATCTCGGGCGCCACGTCGCGCTCGTCAGCGACCTGCAGGGCAATCGACGTGGCGATGAGGGCTCGCAGGTGACTGGCGACGCGTTGAGCCACCGCCGCGGCGCGGTCGGTCTGGCGCCGAAGGTCGAGGCGCTCGATCGTCGTGGCCGCCCCCCACGCGATCTCGTCGATGGCGGTCGCCTCCATCGGTCCAAAGCCCGGCGTCGAGGAATCGCGGACGATCGCGACGATCGCGGCGATCTGGTCGTGGACCATGAGCGGCGCGGCGATGCACCACGGCAGTCCCGTGGTGACCTCCGCCGGGTAGCGCTGTCGCCGTCCGTCGAGAATCGCTCGCTCGATAACCTCATCGAGATCGGGCACACGTCCGAGTACGCCGTAAGCATCGACGTCGCCATCGATCGTTGCCTGACCACCGTCGCGAACGAGTAGTCGCCGTCGAGGCGGGCCAACGAGGTCGACGACGCACCATCGGCAAAACGGGCCGACGACCGTGTCGGCGAGTGTTTGAAAGACGCTCGAGATGTCTTCATCGAGGCTCGCGCCGGGACCGTTGGCGTTGAGCGCTGCGCGAGCGCTAGCGAAGCGTTGCGCGACGTCGACGGCGCGCTCGATGGCGTCGTCGTCTTCACCAGCGCGCCGACGGCGCGGAAGGGTCGGTTCGGTGACGTCGCTCGCCGGGTGGACCTCGACGTCGTCGGGATGGCCGCTCGACGTTGGTCGCTCGTGGTGGTTACTCATCAACTGGTGCCCTCGTCGGTGCGGCCGTTGGTGGTCGCGCCGACATCGCGAGGCTACCCGCGTCAAGTTCGTGTCTCGTGGTTCGACGGTTTCCGTGCTCGCGACGCGACGCATAGTGAAATCCGTTCACTGGTGCCAAGTGCCGTAAGGAGAAGTACGAGAACCCGGCGGCGACGCGTGCCTAGTTGAGCGATTTGATTCACAATACGAACACAACGACGACGCTCTAATTTGACAAATTGCCTGGTTCTACCTAGCGTGTTGGCCGCAGGGGCTTGGAGTGCAGTGACCTGGCGGTCAGAAGGGTCGTACCAAGAATGTTCCGTCATCTACCAAGTCCGCGGGCTTTTCGCACCGCCGTTGTCAG